>NZ_RZTA01000012.1:63643-87339 GCF_004023115.1 Mesorhizobium sp. M6A.T.Cr.TU.017.01.1.1 | reverse complement strand
CCTACATGCCGAAGGCGTCGTCGCGCGGCAGCGGCATGCTGATCGCCAAGGCAGGCGGCGGCAATCCGATCACCGCGCTGGCAAAAGTGTTCCTGCCCAAGCGCGATGCGCCGACGCCGGACAGCAGGCCGGACGACGACGTCATTGCCTCCCTTGTTGAGGAAAGCGAGCCGGTCGTCGAAGAAACCACCCCCGTCGTTGAGACCAGGAAGGTCAAGACAGTGGCCGTGGCCACGGCGGACGATGTGGCGACCGCACGGGTCGCAGCAGCCTACGCCGAACCCGCGGCGGTCGACCCCGTCAACACGGCATCGGTGCCGTCCGGCTGGGCAGTCCAGGTCGCCTCTTCGCCAAAACAGTCCGAAGCTCAGGCTCTCCTGGACGAGACTAGCAAGCAGGCGCCTTCGATCCTCGCCGATGCCACAGGTTTCACCGTCGCCTTCGAAAAGGACGGCGTCACCTACTACCGCGCCCGGTTCGGCTTTGGTTCGAAGACTGCCGCCTGGAAAGCCTGCAACGCCCTGAAGAAAAAGAAAATCGAGTGCTACGCCGTCCAGCAGTAGACGACGTCGAAAACATCTCCCGGAAAAATTCTGCGTCGAAGGAGAACTAGTTGTGATTGGAGAGCAAGACGTCCTTGGCTTCATTGATCCGCGCCGCCAGAAAAGACGTGCCGCCGATATCGGGGTGCAGGCGCTGCATCAGGCGGCGGTGCGCCTTGCGGACATCCGCCGCGGCGGCCCCCGCTTCAAGACCAAGGATCTTGTAGGCCTCCTCCTTAGTCATGGCGCCCGAACCTGGCGAAACACCCAGCCCTTCGCCACCATTCGCCTCAGCGTCTTTGCGCCAGATGGGAAATCTGCCGTCAAGATACGTCTCTAGCAGCTGGCGGCTCTCCGGGTCGCCGGGGAGTTCGCGATAAAGCTGCTGCAATTCCGCAAGGCTCATGGTGCCGAGCATCTTGCCTTCATGCCGGCCGGCAAGCACCAGCCCCTCCAGACTGCCGGTATCGTGATCAAGCTCCATCTCAAGTGCCGCGGTACGCACCGTCGAATGCTTGCCCGGCTCCAGTTTCGCCGTCGGCCGCTTCATCCGCATGGAGCCATACCAGGCGAGCGCCGCCGACAGGATCAAGCCGCCGATGCCTTCGCGTCCGACCAGGAGCACGGCGACGCCGATCAGCGCCAACAGGACGGGCCCAAGCGTCCTCATTCCGCTGGCGAGTTTGGCAGGGTCGGCGCGGAGAAAGACCGTGACCACGCCGAGCAGCACCAAAAGCAACGCCACGAATGCGATAATCGCGCCCATCATTTCCTGCCGCCCCGCAGATGCTCGATCATCAGCCGGTCTTCCGCCCTGCCCCTGGCCTCCAGTGCCTTCAGCCCGCCGGTCGCAAACACGGCGACCGCCGAGAGCAGGCTGGCCAAGGTTGCGCCAGCCCGTCGATCAAATCGGAACCAAGCTCCTTTGGACAGCCGCGCAATTTCCTTGAACGCCTTTTCTGCGCCGGAATCATGGCCCTCCTGAAAGACGAAGACAGGAACGCCGTGCAGGCCCAGGCTGCCGGCCTTTTCCGCCAGATCGTCTATATTTTCTTCCATCGCATCGCCGATATAGACCAACGCGTTGACCTTGGCCGCAGCAGTCTGTTTCAGCGTATGGGCGAGGACCTTGCCGATCTGGGTGTGTCCGCTGCGGCAATCGATCCTCGTCATCAACTGTTTCAGCGCCTCCGTATCGCTGACGAATGCGGATGAGCGGCACTCGCCAAGGCCCCGAAAATAGACCAGTTGAACCTTGAGCGCTCCGGCCTTGCCGACCGCGTCGAACATCTCGCCCTGCAGCGCACAGGCGAGATCCCAGGTCGGCTGACGGCTCATCGTCGCGTCGAGTGACAGAATGAGCCTGCCAGAACCGGTCGCGGATGCTGCGAGCGTTTTTGCCTGACGGATAAAGGCGTCGATCTCGCCGGTGCTCGATTGGGGCTCGACCGGCGCAGGATTGGCCTTGGCGGGCACGGGCTGCTTCTTGTCGCTCATGACATTCAAGATGTGGCGTTGTCGCACAGCTTGCAAGCCCAGATGAGGCGACCTGGAGGGCCAGCGGCAGCTTTGAATTTGGGCCTTCCTAGAGAAGGCCGAGATCGGCAAGCTCGCGCCTGAGTTTCGGCGGCATCTCGACCAGCCCCGCTTTGCCCTTACCGAGATCGGCCGGTGCGTCCGACGGTTTCAGGTAGCGCCAGCCTTGAAAGGCCCGGCGCGGCTGCCAGTCGGTGCGCACGACCACAGGATCGAGCATCAGGTGACAGCGGCCAATGCCGTCATCATCGGTGAAAGGGCGGATTTCGGTGATCAACTGGCGGCACTGCACATTGCCCTTGATCACCCAGTAGAGGGAACCGCCATCGGTGACCTCGGCGCCGCGCGTCGGCATCATGCGTGTGGTGTGGTAATGCTCGGCCGGCTCGCCGGCGCGCCGCCGTTCGTCGAGGCGGAAGGCGATCCACTCTTCGAGATCTTCGACGCTGTCGCAGCCGACACAGAGCTTTATGATATTGAGAGACATGGATTAAGGTTTAGTCCTGCGCGCGAAGGCGTCAACGGCCTGGTCGACTTTCTCCACAGTGCCAATCCACGGTGCAAGGTTGGCTCAGCACTCCACGATATTGACGGCCAGTCCGCCGAGGCTGGTTTCCTTGTATTTCTCGTTCATGTCGAGGCCGGTCTGGCGCATGGTCTCGATCGCGGCATCAAGCGGCACGAAATGAACGCCGTCGCCCTTGATGGCCAGCGACGCGGCAGTCACCGCCTTGACGGCACCGAGCGCATTGCGCTCGATGCAAGGCACCTGCACCAGTCCGCCAACCGGATCGCAGGTCATGCCGAGATGATGTTCGAGCGCGATCTCGGCGGCGTTCTCGACCTGCTCCGGCGTGCCGCCCATGACGGCGCACAGCCCCGCCGCCGCCATCGCCGAGGCCGAACCGACCTCGCCCTGGCAGCCGACTTCGGCGCCTGAGATCGAAGCGTTGGTCTTGATGATGCCGCCGATCGCCGCCGCGGTCAGCAGGAAATCGCGGATACTTGGTTGGTCGGCCTCGGGATGGAAATGCAGCCAGTAGCGCAGCACCGCGGGCAGCGTGCCTGCAGCACCATTGGTCGGCGCGGTGACGACGCGCCCGCCGGCGGCGTTCTCCTCGTTCACCGCCATGGCATAGATCGACAGCCAGTCATTCGCGAGCAGCGGGTTGGGCCGGTTCTGCCGCCACTGCTCTTGCAGCTTGTCATGCAATTGCCGCGCGCGTCGGCGCACCTTCAGTCCGCCCGGCATGATGCCGTCCTGCGACAGGCCGCGTTCGATGCAGCTCTTCATGGCGCTCCAGATGCCGTCAAGACCGGCGTCGAGCTCCTCGCGCGACATCTGCGTCTCTTCGTTGACGCGCTTCATGTCGGCGATGGAAAGGCCGCTTTTCGCAGCCATCGACAGCATCTCGACGGCATTCTTGAAGGGGTATGGAACCTTCTTGCCTTCCGTCGTCACCGAGCCCTTCGCCTTCATACGCTGCAGCTCCTCCTCCGAAACCACGAAGCCGCCGCCGATCGAATAATAGATACGCTTGAGCAGCAGCCGGTCGTCGGCATCATAGGCGGAGAAAGCCATGCCGTTGGCATGGCCGGAAAGCGGCGTCTTGCGATCCAGCACCAGATCCGTTGCCGGGTCGAAGCGGTAGGAGGGATGGCCGGGCGGTGAAATCCGCTTCTCGGCAGCGATGCTGGCGACGATTCCATCCGCCTGATCGGGGTCCACCGTCTGGGGCGTCTGGCCGGCAAGGCCGAGCACAACGGCACGGTCGGAACCATGGCCGATGCCGGTATAGGCGAGCGAGCCGTGCAGGCTGGCGGCGATGCGGTCGACCCGGGCGCCGGCCGGGCGCGGCCAGTCATCTCCCGCGATCTCGTCGAGGAAACGCCGCGCAGCCGTCATCGGTCCCATCGTGTGCGAACTCGATGGTCCAATACCGATCTTGAACAGGTCGAAAACCGAAAGGAACACGCGCCGCTCTCTCCTATTGGAATTTACATATAGGAATTCCTGTGATGTTTCCGCTCTTTCGAAGATCGCGGCGCTGCACCTTCCGACCTTGTTTGCTCCGGCAGCGACATCGTTGCGCTCCGCCATCGAAGCGGCACCACCGCTTGTGGTAAAAGGTCGCATGGGCGATTCCTTCCATTTGTCGACGGCAGACCTCGTGGCGCTGGCCTTCTTCCTTTTCGTATGGGTGCTGCATACGCTCGCCTCCGACGGAAAGCTGGTCAGCCGCATGTCGCTGACGACGGCGATGAACGTGCAGCGTGAAGCCTGGATGCGGACCATGGCCGAACGCGAGATTCGCATTGTCGACACCGCCATCATGGCAGGTCTTCAACAGGGAACCGCCTTTTTCGCCTCCAGCTCGCTGATTGCGATCGGCGGCTGTTTCGCCCTGCTCGGTGCCTCCGATCAGGTTGTTTCGGTGCTGAGCAACCTGCCGCTCGGCGCGACATCATCCCGCTCCGCCTTTCAGATGAAGGTGTTCGGATTGGTGCTGATCCTGGCCTATTCCTTCTTCAAGTTCGGCTGGGCCTACCGGCTGTTCAACTACTGCTCGATTCTGATCGGCGCGGTGCCGATCCCGCATGGCGAAGCCTCACGCAACCCGATCAGCGAGACGGCGGTATGGCGGGCGGCGCGCATGAACATGCTGGCCGGAAAACACTTCAATTCCGGCATGCGCGGTGTGTTCTTCTCGATCGGCTATCTCGGCTGGTTCGTCGATCCAAGTGTGTTCGTGCTGTCGACGCTGTTGTTGCTGGCGGTTCTGGTACGTCGCCAGTTCTTCTCAGCGGCGCGGCAAGCCGTGATCGGTCAGCCGCCCGAGCCGACACCAGGTCCGGGGAAAAGCCGATCGATGCGGCCCGACAGCCAATAGGTGACGAGCCCTATCCATTCACGGACCGCCGTGGTGGTGACCTCCAACCCGTTGTAAGGGGGAAGCGTGGCTATGTTTTCCTTACCGGAGGTCATGTAGTCGACCGGCCACGCAACGGTCGGAAAACCTGCTTTGTCGAACAGCGCCGTGGCCCGCGGCATGTGGAAGGCCGAGGTCACCAGCAGCCAGGTCTCGCCCGGTTTCGCCGTCACCAATTCCCTGGTGAAGATTGCGTTCTCGTAGGTGTTGCGGGATTTGTTCTCTAGGACCAGCCGATCGGCCGTCACGCCAAGCGCAGTGAGCAGGCGCGGGCCTGTGTCCGCATCGCCCTCACCTGCGGTCATCATCTCAACGGTGCCGCCGGAGATGACGATTTTCGCAGTCGGAAAACGCCGTGCCAGTACGGCCGCCTCGACGATCCGGTCGCCAGCGCCATTGATTTCATAGCCGCCACGCACGGCATTGATGGGGCTCTCCAGACCGCCGCCCAGCACAATGATACCATCAACCTTTTCCGGCAGCGGCGGCTTGGGGAAGCGATCTTCCAGCGGACTGATCATTATTGCGCCGAGCTCCGTCCATGTCGAAAGCGCAAGAATGAGAACGGCAAGGACGGTGCCGGCGGTCGCCCATCGCCGCCGTCCGAACATCGCCGCCACCAGCCCCGCCAGCAACAGGAAGATTGCAAAATTCAACGGCTGGACAAAGAACCAGAGCAATTTGGAAAGATAGAAGAACATCCCTCACCCCCACATCGGCCCAAATCGGAATCGATTCTCGGAAAGCACGATGCGCAGATTCAACGTGCTAGAGCGTACTTTGTGCGTCCAAGTGGACGCACGTCGCTCTAATGCATACCGCTCCATAAGCACGTGGCGCTTTTAGAGTAACAACATGCATAAACCAGGACCAAAGCGCCCCGCATCATTCAAATGCGATGCCTAAGGGACGACACTACCACCACTTTTCCGGCTGGAACGTACCCGCCGCCTGTTCGATGACGTGGGCGGTCTGGAACAAGGTTTCCTCATCGAAGGGCCGGCCGATGAGCTGCAGGCCGAGCGGCAGGCCCTTGGCGTCAAGCCCTGCGGGCACGGCGATACCCGGCAGTCCGGCCATGTTCACCGTCACCGTAAAGATGTCATTGAGGTACATTTTGACTGGGTCGGCGGCCATGTCCTCGTCGGCGATGCCAAAAGCCGCCGACGGCGTCGCCGGCGTCAGGATGACGTCGACGCCCGCCGCGAATGCATTTTCGAAATCCCGCTTGATGAGGTTCCGCACCTTCTGCGCCTGCAGATAGTAGGCATCGTAGTAGCCGGCGGAGAGCACATAAGTGCCGATCATGATGCGGCGCTTGACCTCGCGGCCGAAGCCGGCGGCGCGGGTCCTCTCGTACATGTCGACGATGTCCTTGCCCGGCACCCGCAACCCGTAGCGGACGCCGTCATAGCGGGCGAGGTTCGACGAGGCTTCGGCAGGCGCAACGATGTAATAGGCCGGCAGCGCATATTTCGTATGCGGGAGCGAAATGTCGACGATCTCGGCGCCGGCATCTTTCAGCCAGGCAATACCCTTCTGCCACAGCGCCTCGATCTCCTCGGGCATGCCGTCGACGCGGTATTCCCTGGGGATGCCGATCTTCATGCCCTTGATCGGCTTGCCGATCGCCGCCTCGTAATCCGGCACCGGCCGGTCGACCGAGGTGGTGTCCTTCGGATCGACCGAGGCCATGGATTTCAAGAGGATCGCGGCATCACGCACATCGCGGGCGATCGGTCCGGCCTGGTCGAGCGACGAAGCGAAGGCGACGATGCCCCAGCGCGAGCAGCGGCCGTAGGTCGGCTTGATGCCGACCGTGCCGGTGAAGGCGGCGGGCTGGCGGATCGAGCCGCCGGTGTCGGTGGCCGTGGCGCCGGCACATAGAAACGCGGAGACAGCCGAGGCCGAGCCGCCTGACGAACCGCCCGGCACCAGCTGGGCGTTGTCCAGCGTGCGCGCGGTCCTGGTGCCGCCGGCCGAGACGAAACCGCCATCGCCCTGATGCGTGGTCGGCATCACCACCGTATCGAGCCGCGAACGCCGCCACGGATTGACCACGGGGCCGTAATAGGAGGTCTCGTTGGACGAGCCCATGGCGAACTCGTCCATGTTGAGCTTGCCGAGCATCACGGCGCCGTCGGCCCACAGATTGGCGGTGACGGTCGATTCGTAGTGCGGCTTGAACCCATCCAGCACATGGCTGCAGGCCTGGGTGTGAATGCCTTCGGTGCCGAACAGGTCCTTGATCCCGAGCGGAATGCCTTCGAGCGACCCGCCCTCGCCCTTCGCCAGCTTGGCGTCCGAGGCCCTGGCCATGTCGCGCGCCTTGTCGTCGGTGACGACGACATAGGCGTTGAGCGCCGGATTGGCCCGCTCGATCGCCTGGAGATAGGCTTCGGTGATCTCGGTTGCGGTGATTTCCTTGGCGCGCAGCTTGGCGCGGGCCTGCGAAATCGTGAGTTGCGTCAGGTCGCTCATCAGGCAAGGCTCTTTTCGTAAAACACCGACCACTCGGTATCGGGATAGTCCAGCACCGGGCCGCAGCGCGAGAATCCGGCGCGTTCATAAACGGTCCACGCAGCCGGATGGCGGTCGCCCGTTTCCAGCACCAGACGCTTCAGCCCTTCATTGCGCGCCAACGCCTCGACCCGCTCGACGATCCTGGCGCCGATCTTCTGTCCACGATGCGACGGCCGCGTGTACATGCGCTTGACCTCGCCGATGGTGCCATCGTGGCGCTTGAGCGCGCCGCAGCCGATGGCAAGGCCGTTGTCACGGGCGATGAAGACAGTCGTGTCGTTGTCGGCCATCTGTTCGACGGTCATGTGGTAGCAGTGCTCCGGCGGCGTCAATTCCAGCAGCGTGGCGTTGAGCTCCTTAACCAGCCCGCGCACATCGTCCTGCAGCGGCGTCTTGATGGCGATCTCGATTGCCATCGGCCCGCTACTCCACGACCTTCGGAACGAGGAAGAAATTCTCTTCGGTCGCCGGCGCGTTGGCGACGATGTCGGCCGCCTTGCTGCCGTCGGTGACGACGTCCTGGCGCTTCTTCATCTCCATCGGGGTGACCGAAGTCATTGGCTCGACGCCGGAAACGTCGACCTCGTTCAGCTGCTCGACAAAGCCCAGAATGGCATTCAACTCACCGGTCATGCGCTCGGCATCCTCCTCGCTCACCGCAATGCGGGCGAGACGCGCGACGCGCTTCACAGTCTGAAGATCAACGGACATATTTGTTTGTGCCTCGGGAAAACCAGTCCGCGCTATAGCGGCGCGGCGCGTGCCGCGCAACATGCATCGTGCCGAGAACCGGGCCCATAGGTCTATGGCAGGGCCACGCCGTCGCAGAGGAAATAGCTGCCGCTGTTGCTGCCCCCTTCGCTTTCGTCTTCCGCAGGCCGGACCGAAACCAGATCGACCTGCTTCGCGTTCATTTGCGTTACGGAGAGAACGTCCGGAAAGACGTGGCCGGGCTCCTGGCATATGGCTGTCACCGCCCAGCTCGGCGAGAGCGTCGCCTTGGTGATCTGAAGGAACTCGCAATCGTATTCGACGCTTTGCAGGCCACGCGCCGAGAGCACAATGTTGCCAGCGTCGATCAGCGACTGCAGTGTGTCCTTCCTGGCCTGCGCACAAAGATCCTCGGACTGGAGATAGACGCCTTCGATGAAGTCCTCCGCGGCGGACGCCGGGGAAGCCACAGAAACAGAAATGAAAAGAAAGCCCCTCAAAACCATGTTTTCACTCCATTTTGACGCCTTATACCTAGCGTCTTCCTACAAGCTAATCGTCTCGCCGATCTTCGGCAATGCCACTTTCACGTCCGATCCATCCATCCCCGCCACGAACTTTTCGGCAGTCTGATCGATGATCGGGAACGTGCCGAAGTGACTGGGGATGACAGTCTCGAACTGAAAGAAGCGCCGGCAGGCAAGGGCTGCTACCGCGCCACCCATGGTGAAGCGGTCACCGACCGGCACGATCCCGATCTTCGGCTCGTGCAACTCGTTGATCAGCGCCATGTCCGAAAAGATGTCGGTGTCGCCCATGTGATAGAGCGTCTTGTCTTCCGGGAAATGCAGAACGAGCCCGCCCGGATTGCCGAGGTAGGTGTTCTGGCCATTGTCGCGTGGAAACGACGATGAATGAGCGCCTGGACGAAGGTGGTGGTGAAACCGCCGCAATCCACGGTGCCGCCGATATTGCCGGGATTGATCTTCTTGTCGCTGGCGCCCTGGCCGACCAGATACATGCAAAGCTCGAAATTGGCGACCAGCATGGCGCCGCTTTTCCCAAGCACTTCCAGCGCACCGCTGATGTGGTCGCTATGGCCGTGGGTCAAAAGGACATGCGTGACCCCTTCCGCCGGTCCTTCCCAGCCGCCCGTCCATGACGGATTGCCGACCAGATAGGGATCGATGAGGATTTTCGCGTCGGCGGTTTCGACGCAAAATGCGGAATGTCCGTACCAGGTCAGTTTCATGAATGCTTTCCTCGATTTTTGCTTCGGCAAAGGATAGAACGCCGGCACTAAAATTAAAGTCCCACAGCGTCCTTTGCGACGTGTAATCCAAGGAAAGCCGTTGAGCATCATCACCATCGAAGAGTTGCCGGCGCGGCTCAGCGGCGGCAAGACGCTGGCCGGGCTCGACCTCGGCGACAAGACCATTGGCGTGGCGGTTTCCGACCGGGGCTTTGCCTTCGCCCATCCGCGCCCCGTCATCATGCGCAGGAAATTCTCGCTGGATGCAGCTGTGCTGCTCGCCTTGCTGCAGAAAGAGAATGTCGGCGCCGTGGTGCTCGGCCTGCCGATCAACATGGACGGGTCAGAAGGTCCGCGTGCCCAGAAATCCCGCGCCTTCGCCCGCAACATGGCTGGTATGACGGACCTGCCCTTCGTTTTATGGGACGAGCGACTGTCGACGGTGGCGGCTGAGCGGACATTGATCGAGATGGATTTTTCGCGCCGCAAACGCGCCGGCAAGATCGATTCGGCCGCGGCAGCGTTTATCCTGCAGGGCGTTCTCGACCGGCTTCAGGCGCTCGGCGTCGATGCCTGGTCGAAATAACGGTCGCGCATTATCCTGATCCAGCCACCGATCACCCGGCGGCGGCGAAACGCCCAAAACGCCATCAGCAGCAGACTGTCGAGGATGCAGGCCTTTGCCACCATGCCAGGAATGAGCGCCGGATCAATGCCAAGCATTTCCCCATAGAGCTGGAAAACCAGGTCATGCAATTGGCGGCTCAGCATGACATAGCCGAAATTGATGTCGTTGAGCGACAGGAAGAACCAGCCCCAGAACAGAGCGAGCGGTGCCGCCCATAGCGCGAACAAGGTGCGCATCAGCGGCCATCCCTCAAGTTCGTGTCCGGCCTCAAGTTTGTGTCCGGCCGGCCGGAAATGCGCGAAAGCGCCGAGTTGTGCGCCGCCGCCTTCGCCATCACATGCGCTGCGGCACGGATTTCGCCGGTGCCCGGATCCGCTGCGGCAAAAGCCGACCGCCGCTCTGCGAGCATGGCGACATAGGAAGCCAGCAATGCCGCCAGCTGCACCGCGACGACCATGAACAGCCCGTTGATGCCTTGCGCGGCGCCGCCGACCACGATCAGCGACAGCACGCCGGAAGCGGAGATGAAGGCGACCCGCACAACGCTGTCGGTGGCGTCCGGATTTGTCGGGACGCTGAATAGAGACTCGACAAAAGCCCAGCAGAACAGCACCGCGACGACAAGCAGCGCCACGGCAAGCGGCGCCACCACGATGGCATTTTCGAGGTCGACGAAGCGGGTGTCCTGGACGGCAACGCCGAGCACGCCAAGCGCTGCAGCAACACCGCGATTTCCGTCGATGCAGATGAACGCCAGCAGGGCGAAAACGACCGCCCAGTGCAAGGCCAGAAAGGAGCTCAATATGTGCCGCATGGCGTTCCTGCTTCAGTAAACAGGACAGTGGGCTTTGCGGCTTGCGACCGCAATGGAAACCATTTGTTAAGGTTAACGGCTTTCCACAGAGCGGCGATCGACGAGGAAAATCCGTCCCCGAAGCCTTCTCAGGTGACCGGCGGATAGAGCGTGTCGATGATCATGCGCGCGTCATGGCGCGAATCGAGCATGCCATAGGTGTTGCGCCACTGGCCGGCGAGGCGCGTCTCGACGAAGGCGTCGGCGATCCGCCCTGCCCCCAGCCTGCGAAGCTCCGCCGCTGCCGCCGACAGTGCCAGTTGTTCGGTGAGCAGACGAGCCGAGCCCTCATCGGTTGCCGCGACCTGCATTGCCGCCTTGAGCACACCGACGGTGCCGCGTCCGCCGGCGCCGAGATCGCGGTCGATGCCGGCCAGCACCTCCTCGAACAGGCCGGGCGCACGCCCCAGCACGCGCAGCACGTCGAGCGCCATGACGTTGCCGGACCCCTCCCAGATCGCGTTGACCGGAGCTTCGCGATAGTAGCGGGCGAGCGGCCCCTCCTCGACATAGCCGTTGCCGCCGAGGCACTCCATCGCTTCATAGAGCAGCGGCGGCGCGATCTTGCAAACCCAGTATTTGACGACCGGCGTCATGGCGCGCGCGAAGGCCGCCTCGCCACGGTCGCCGGCCGCCTCGTCGAAGGAGCGCGCCAGCCGGAACGACAGTGCGGTGGCGGCAGCAACGTCGAGCGCCATGTCGGCCAGCACGCGCTGCATCAGCGGCTGCTCGATCAGATTGGTCCCAAACACCTGGCGGTGACGGGCGTGGTGGACGGCCTCGGCCAGCCCGGCACGCATGATCGCCGACGAGGCGATCGCGCAGTCGAGCCGGGTCAGCGTCACCATGTCCATGATCGTCTTCACACCCGCCCCGGGCTCGCCGATCATCTCGCCGATGGCGTTGACGAACTCCACTTCCGACGAGGCGTTGGAGCGGTTGCCGAGCTTGTCCTTCAGCCGCTGGAAGCGGAAGCCGTTGCCCGAACCATCGCCGAGAATACGAGGAACGAGGAAGCACGAAAGCCCTTCCGGCGCCTGTCCAAGTACCAGGAATGCATCCGACATCGGCGCCGACATGAACCATTTGTGGCCGGTCAGCCGATAGAAGCCGCTGCCGGCGCGCTCGGCCCGGGTGACGTTGGCGCGGACGTCGGTGCCGCCTTGCTTCTCGGTCATGCCCATGCCGAGCGTCAGCCCGGCCTTTTCGACCGGCGGCTTCTGGCTCTGGTCGTATTTGCGTGTCGTCACGCGCGGCGCCCATTCGCGAAACAGCTTCGGGCTTGCCATCAGCGCTGCCAGCGATGCGCTGGTCATGGTGATGGGACAGAGATGCCCGGTTTCGAGCTCGGCCGTCAGGTAGAAACGGGCGGCGCGCACCTGATGACGGCGGCCGATCTCGGCGTCGCCATTTTCCCATACCGACGAATGCAGCCCGTTCGCCACCGACCGGCGCATCAGCGCATGATAGGCTGGATGGAACTCGACCAGGTCGATGCGCCGGCCCTGCCGGTCATGGGTTCTGAGCTTCGGCGTCTCGACATTGGCGAGGCGGGCCAGCTCCTGCGCCTCCTGCGTCAGCACGAAACGGCCGAGCCCATCGAGATCCTTGCGCACCGGATCGGAAAAACGCTCGGCAAGCTGGATCAGCAACGGATCGCCCCGCCAGGCGTTGCCGCCTGCCAGCGGCGGCGGCTGGTTCGTCACGTCGTCGGTCACGCCCAATCCTTCTATCGGCAGAAAGGCCTTATCATCACAAGGCCACGAATCCGAAGCCATCAGCTAGATATAGCCCAAGCCGCGCAACGCGCGCGACGAAAATACCGGGGAGAAAGGCCGCAATCCAAAGCTGGTGCTTGCAGCCAAAGGTCCTCCACCCTATAGCAGCGCCTTGAGATGACCGACGCTTCGTCCCTGCCACTCTATCCCCACCGCCATCTTCTGGGCATCCGCGATCTTTCCCCCGCCGACATCGAGCTTTTGCTGGACCGGGCGGACCGAGCGGTCGCGATCTCGCGGCAGTCGGAGAAGAAGACCTCGACGCTGCGCGGCCGCACCCAGATCAACCTTTTCTACGAAGCGTCGACCCGCACGCAATCATCGTTCGAGCTGGCGGGAAAACGGCTCGGCGCCGACGTCATGAACATGTCGGTGGCCAGTTCTTCGGTGAAGAAGGGCGAGACGCTGATCGACACGGCGATGACGCTGAATGCCATGCGCCCAGACATACTGATCATCCGCCACCAGTCGGCCGGGGCTGCGGCGCTGCTGGCGCAAAAGGTCGGCTGCTCGGTGATCAATGCCGGCGACGGCGCCCATGAGCATCCGACGCAGGCGCTGCTCGACGCGCTGACCATCCGCCGCGCCAGGGGTCCGCTGTCGAAGCTGATCGTGGCGATCTGCGGCGATATCCTGCATTCGCGCGTGGCGCGCTCCAACATCATGCTGCTCAACGCGCTCGGCGCCCAGGTCCGCGTCGTGGCGCCGTCGACGCTTCTGCCCGCCGGCATCGAGAAAATGGGCGTGATCGTCACTCGTTCGATGGCCGAAGGGCTCAAGGACGCGGATGTGGTGATGATGCTGCGCCTGCAGCGCGAGCGGATGGAAGGCGCCTTCGTGCCTTCGGTGCGGGAATATTTCCGCTATTTCGGCCTCGATGCCGAGAAGCTGAAGGCGGCCAAGGACGGCGCTCTGGTCATGCATCCCGGCCCCATGAACCGCGGCGTCGAGATCGCCTCGGAAATCGCCGACGGTCCGCAGAGCGTCATCCAGGAACAGGTGGAGATGGGCGTTGCCGTGCGCATGGCGGTGATGGAAGCGCTGCTCGATCCTCGCCGCAATCGCGAGGTTGCATGATGAGCACGACGGTCTTCAGCCAGGCCCGCATCGTCGACCCATCGCGCGGCATCGATGAGGTCGGCACGGTCATTGTCGAAGGCCGCAAGATCGTCGCTGCCGGCAAGGCCGCCTTGAACCAGGGCGCTCCGCAAGACGCTACGGTCATCGACTGCGCCGGCAAGGCTGTTATCCCCGGCCTGATCGATGCGTGCGTCTTCATCGGCGAGCCCGGCGGCGAGCACCGCGAAACCATCGCCTCGGCCAGCGTCGCTGCGGCCGCCGGCGGCGTCACTTCCATCGTCATGATGCCCGACACCGACCCAGTGATCGACAATGTCGCGCTGGTCGAATTCGTGCTGCGTACCGCCAAGGACACGGCCATCGTCAACATTTTTCCGGCTGCGGCGATCACCAAGGGCCTCGAAGGCCGCGAGATGACCGAATTCGGCCTGCTGCGCGAGGCCGGCGCGGTCGCCTTCACCGACGGACGGCACACCATATCAAGCGCGCTGGTGATGCGCCGCGCGCTGACTTACGCGCGCGATTTCGGCGGCGTGATCGCCCATGAAACCCAAGACGCCGACCTCGCTTCGTCCGGCGTCATGAATGAAGGCCTCTATGCCAGCTGGCTCGGCCTTGCCGGCATCCCGCGCGAGGCCGAGTCCATTCCGCTGGAGCGCGATCTGGCGTTGGCGCGGCTGACCGGCGGCGCCTATCACGCGGCCAAGATTTCGACGGCGATGGCGGCAAACGCGGTAACGCGGGCGAAAGCCGACGGCGCGAATGTCACATCAGGCGTCTCAATCCACAACCTGTCGCTCAACGAGAACGATGTCGGCGAATACCGCACCTTCTTCCGGCTGACGCCGCCGCTGCGCGCCGAGGAAGACCGGCTGGCGATGATCGAGGCGGTCAAGGACGGCACGATCGACCTCATCGTCTCCTCGCATGACCCGCAGGACGTCGATACCAAGCGCCTGCCCTTTGCCGATGCCGCGGCCGGCGCCATCGGGCTCGAAACGCTGCTGGGCGCGGCGCTGCGGCTCTATCACAATGGCGACGTGACACTACTTAGATTGATTGAGACCTTGTCCACCGCGCCGGCAAGGCTGTTCGGCCTGCCCGGCGGCACGCTGAAGCCGGGCACTGTCGCCGATCTTGCGCTGATCGATCTCGACGAACCGTGGATCGTCAGCGAAAGCGGAATCCGTTCACGCTCGAAAAACACCTGTTTCGAAGGCGCGCGGCTGCAGGGCAAGGTCTTGCAAACAATGGTGGCGGGCCGCACAGTGTTTTCAGCCTAGGGAGTGTCGATATTCAGGTGATGCCGGCCTGCGAACGGCGGTTTTCTGCGCTTCCGGTACTCACGTACCCAAAAGTACGCTGCGTTCCGGTTCTCGGAAACCACCATTCTCGACTCGGCCTGACCTGAATCTCGACACTCCCTAAAGCCGGCAGTTGGAGTTCAGGGGGAACAATGGCTTACGACATCGTCTTGGCGCTGGTGTTCGGCTATCTGCTTGGCTCGATCCCTTTCGGGCTTCTGATCACCCGCGCCGCCGGCCTTGGCGACGTCCGCAACATCGGCTCCGGCAATATCGGCGCTACCAATGTGCTGCGCACCGGCAACAAGGGCCTGGCCGCCGCCACGCTGTTGCTCGACGCGCTGAAAGGCACGGCGGCTGTGCTGATCGCCGGTCACTTTGCACCGGAGCTCGGGCCTTGGGCCGGCCTTGGCGCCTTTCTCGGCCATCTCTTTCCGGTCTGGCTCGGCTTCAAGGGCGGCAAGGGTGTCGCCACCTATCTCGGCGTGCTGATCGCCCTTGCCTGGCAGGTGGCGCTGATCTTCGCCGTCGTCTGGCTGGCCGTTGCTTTCCTATTCCGTTTCTCCTCGCTGGCGGCGCTGACGGCAGCAGTCGTCGTGCCGATCGCGCTCTATGTCCTCAGCACGCCTGAGATTGCCGGGCTGTTCGCGCTGATGAGCCTGATCGTCATCATAAAACACCGGGCCAATATCGCGCGGCTGCTGGCCGGCACCGAGGGCAAGATCGGGACCAAAGAGTGAGCCAGCGCGCCGCCGGGCCGCGGCTCAGCGACAGGCAGCGGTTGAGCTGGCTTCGTTTGATCCGCACGCCGAATGTCGGCCCGGCCACCTTTCGCGACCTGATCAACCGCTTCGGCTCGGCCGAGACGGCGCTCGAGATGCTGCCCGAGCTGATGATTTCGGGCGGCGCCAGAAAGATCGTCCGCATCCCGTCGATTGCCGAGGCCGAGGCGGAGCTGGAAGCAGCCCGCCGGGCCGGCGCCCGCTTCATCGGGATTGGCGAGGCCGACTATCCGCCGCTGATGAAAAGCATGGACCATCCGCCGCCGCTGCTCGCGGTCAAGGGCGAAGGCGCGGTGTTCCGGCTGCCGGCAATCGCCATCGTCGGCGCCCGCAACGCTTCGCTGGCCGGCATCAAGATGGCGCGAACGCTCGCCGCCGAACTCGGCCGCGACGGCTACGGCATCGTCTCCGGCCTGGCGCGCGGCATCGACACGGCAGCACATCAAGGCAGCCTTGCGTCAGGCACGATCGGTGTGCTGGCCGGCGGCCTCGACCTGCCCTACCCGCCTGAGAATGCCGGACTATGCAACGAGATTGCCGAGCGCGGCGGCGCCATCATTTCGGAGATGCCGTTCGGCTGGCGGCCACGCGCCCAGGATTTTCCGCGCCGCAACCGCCTTGTCGCCGGCGCAGCATTGGGGCTGGTCGTGGTCGAGGCGGCGCACCGCTCCGGCTCGCTGATCAGCGCCAGGCTTGCCGGCGAGATGGGCCGGCTGGTCTTTGCCGTCCCCGGCTCGCCGCTCGATCCGCGCGCCGCCGGCACCAACGCCTTGCTCAAGGACGGCGCCACCCTGGTCACCGAGGCATCGGACGTTACCAGTGCGATCGCGCCGCTGGTCGGCGCACTGGCACCAAGGACGGCTCCACTTGGCGAGCCGCCCGACTTTTCGGCAACGCCACCGCCCGGCGAGGACGACCGCGCCCGCGTCGTCGAAGCCCTCGGCCCGACGCCCGTAGCGATCGACGAGATCATCCGCCACACCGGCCTGCATCCCGCTCAGGTTTTCATGGTGCTGCTGGAACTCGACCTCGCCGGCCGCCTGGAGCGCCACGCCGGCGGGAACGTGTCGCTGGTTTTTGTGGATATTTAGCAGGGTCGGTAGCCGGAAGCATCGCGTGATTGCGAGAAAATGTTCTCGCATGGCCTCGCATTTTCTCGCACGTTCCGGCGCTGTTCCAGACGCTAAAGCGCTAACTTACTGATTTCTCGCACGAAACAATGGTGAGCGCGCAGGGATTCGAACCCTGGACCTACTGATTAAAAGTCAGTTGCTCTACCGGCTGAGCTACGCGCTCCCGCGGGCTCAGAATGCCGCCCTCGAAATTGCGCGGAACATAGGGAGAGTGCCTCGACCGGTCAACCGGAAAAAGAGGGCGCGCAAGTCGGGCTTTTCCACGCACTTGCAGCGCCTCGCACATCGCGTCAGCAAAGGGCGGAACGGCCTTTGACAGACAAGCCCAATACCGGCTTTTCGTCGAGGCCGAGCAGGAGAGAGAACGTTACAGATCAGCAGCTTGCTACTTTGACGGAACAATTGCGCAGCCTGCCCGTTTTTGTCGCTACAAGGGACGACGCTTTCAAGGAGAAGATCATGAACAGGATCATGTCGGGCCTGCTGGCGACCGCGTTGTCAGCGTCATTCGCTGTAGCGGAGATCGTGCCCGTCAACGCCCAGCCCACCTACGTGCCGCTTGGTCAGAACGTTTCGTCGGATGTCCAGACTGTCGACCACAGGCGGTGGAGGCGTAGTTTCAACCGCGATCGCGATTTTTCCCGCCGCGATTTTCGTCGTGGTTTCGCGCGTGACGACGGCAGGTATTGGCGCGGCCATCGCGGTTATCGCTATTATCGTCGCGGCTATCGCCGTCACGGCGACTTCTGGTTCCCGTTGGCTGCCTTTGCGACCGGCGCGCTGATCACCGGTGCGATCGTCAACCAGAACCGCCGCGTCTATCGAGGCGATTCGCACGTGGAGTGGTGCTACAGCCGCTACAGATCTTACCGGGCATATGACAACACGTACCAGCCTTACTATGGCCCGCGCCGGCAGTGCATCTCGCCCTATTGATAAAGCTCGGGCGGAGCTGAGTAAGAGTTATTGAAGAGCCTGCGCCGGCAACGGCGCGGGCTTCCGTGGTGACATCTTGCTCGAAGAACTTATTGCACGCTCAGCGTCCTGCGCACAGCATCGCGCCAGCCCGCCAGCTTGGCGGAACGGGCGGACGCATTCATCTCCGGCTTGAACCGCCGCTCGAGCGCCCAGCTCTTGGCGAAGTCTCTCGCCTTCGGCCAGACGCCCGCCTTAGAGCCGGCCAGCCATGCCGCGCCGAGCGCCGTCGTCTCCAGGATCGTCGGGCGGTCTACCGGCGCATCGAGGATGTCGGCAAGCCGCTGCATGGTCCAGTCCGAGGCCACCATGCCACCATCGACCCTGAGAACGGTCTTTACTGACGCGCCCTTCCAGTCCTTGCGCATCGCGTCGAGCAGGTCGCGGGTCTGGAAAGCCACAGATTCCAGTGCGGCGCGGGCAAATTCCGCCGGGCCCGAATTGCGGGTCAGCCCGAAGATGGCGCCGCGCGCTTCGGCATCCCAGTGCGGCGCGCCAAGGCCGACAAAAGCCGGCACCAGATAGACTTCCTGCGTCGGGTCGGCGCCCGCCGCCAGCATGCCGCTCTGCTCCGCCTTGCCGATCACCTTGATGCCGTCGCGCAGCCACTGCACGGCTGCACCGGCGATGAAGATCGACCCTTCCAGAGCATAAGTGGTCTTTCCGTTCAGCCTGTAGGCAATGGTCGTCAACAACCGGTTCTTCGAGCGCACCAGATCGCTTCCGGTGTTGAGCAGCGCGAAGCACCCCGTGCCATAGGTGGATTTCATCATGCCCGGCTCGAAACAGGCCTGGCCGATGGCCGCTGCGTGCTGATCGCCAGCCACGCCGAGGATTTTTATCTCTGCGCCGAACAGGCTTTCCTCTGTGATTCCATAGTCGTCAGCGCAATCCTTCACCTGCGGCAGCATTTTTGCCGGTATGCCGAGAATCGCCAGAAGCTCGTCGTCCCAGGTATTCTTTTCGATGTTGTAGACCAGCGTGCGCGAGGCATTGGTGGCGTCGGTGGCGTGAACCTTGCCGCCGGTCAGCCGCCAGATCAGAAAGCTGTCGATCGTGCCGGCCAGCAATTCGCCCTTCTCGGCACGTTTTCTGGCACCCTTCACCTTGTCCAGCATCCAGGCGATCTTGGTGCCGGAGAAGTAGGGATCGAGCAGCAAGCCGGTCTTTCTGGTGAACTTCTTCTCCAGCCCCTGCTTCTTCAATTTCTGGCACAGCGGCGCGGTGCGGCGATCCTGCCAGACAATCGCGTTGTGGATCGGCTTGCCGGTCGCCCTGTCCCAGATGACGACGGTCTCGCGCTGGTTGGTGATGCCGATCGCCGCGACATCCGACGCATGGCGGCCGGCGCTCTTCAGCGCAGCCTTCACCGTCGCCACGACGCTCGACCAGATCTCCTCGGGATCATGCTCGACCCAGCCGGAGGCCGGATAATGCTGGGTGAATTCCTTCTGCCCGCTGCCCACCATCTTCATCTCACGGTCGAACAGGATCGCCCGGCTCGATGTCGTTCCCTGGTCGATTGCAAGGATAAAGCTGTTCATTTCCATTCCCCTCGGCGCAAACAGGGGAGACGGCAAGATGCCGCCTCCCCCGATTGTCGCGATGCGGGCGCGAACGCCCGGATCGATGCTCAGTTGCTCCAGCTCTTGACCAGCTCGTCGTAGTTGATGGTCTGCGCCTTATCCTTCTCCGGCTCGATCTTCAGCTGCGGCGCGAGATTGCCCTTGGCGACGGCATCGGCGTTCCACTCTTCGAGGGTCTTTTCCTCGGCGAGTTTCGGTCCGATGTCGCCCTGCACGCCGGCGCGCTCAAGGCGCTCAAGCACCTTTTCCTGCTCGGCGCAGAGCGAGTCCATCGCCTCCTGCGGGGTTTTGGCACCCGACGAAGCATCGCCGATCGCCTGCCACCAGAGCTGTGCCAGCTTCGGATAGTCAGGAACGTTCGTACCCGTCGGCGACCACTGGACGCGGGCCGGCGAGCGGTAGAACTCGATCAGGCCGCCGAGCTTCGGGGCGCGGTCCGTGAAGCTCTTGTGCTGGATCGTGCTCTCGCGGATCAGCGTCAGGCCAACGTGGCTTTTCTTCACGTCGACTGTCTTCGAGGTGACGAACTGCGCGTAGAGCCAGGCTGCCTTGGCGCGATCGTCAGGCGTCGACTTGAGAAGCGTCCAGGAACCCACGTCCTGGTAGCCGAGCTTCATGCCGTCCTTCCAGTAGACGCCGTGCGGCGACGGAGCGAAGCGCCATTTCGGCGTACCGTCCTCGTTCACGACGGGAAGGCCGTCCTTCACCATGTCGGCGGTGAAGGCCGTGTACATGAACATCTGCTGGGCAATTTCGCCCTGCGCCGGTACCGGTCCGGATTCCGAGAAGGTCATGCCCTGGGCCGCGGCCGGAGCGTAGGCCTTCATCCAGTCGAGATATTTCTGGATGGCGTAGACCGACGCCGGACCGTTGGTGTCGCCGCCCCGAGCCACGCAGGAGCCGACAGGCCGCGACTTCTCGTCGACCTTGATGCCCCATTCGTCGACCGGAAGACCGTTCGGCAGTCCCTTGTCGCCATTGCCGGCCATCGAAAGCCAGGCATCGGTGAAGCGCCAGCCGAGCGAAGGGTCCTTCTTGCCGTAGTCCATGTGGCCGTAGACCTTCTTGCCGTCGATCTCGCGGCCGGTGAAGAATTCGGCGATATCCTCATAGGCTGACCAGTTGACCGGCACGCCGAGGTCGTAGCCGTACTTCGCTTTGAAGTCCGCCTTGTTCTTCTCGTCGTTGAACCAGTCGTAGCGGAACCAGTAGAGGTTCGCGAACTGCTGGTCGGGCAGCTGATAAAGATCGCCGTCCGGAGCCGTCGTGAACTTGGTGCCGATGAAGTCTGCGAGGTCGAGGTTCGGGTTGGTGACGTCCTTGCCCTCGTTCGCCATCCAGTCGGTCAGGCTGCGCGCCTGCTGGTAGCGCCAATGGGTGCCGATCAGGTCGGAGTCGTTGACATAGGCGTCGTAGACGTTTTCGCCCGACTGCATCTGCGTTTGCAGCTTCTCGACGACATCGCCTTCGCCGATCAGATCATGGGTGATCTTGATGCCCGTAATGTCGGCGAACGCCTTGGCCAGCGTCTTCGATTCATACTCGTGCGTCGTGATGGTTTCCGAGACGACCTTGATGTCCATGCCCGCAAAGGGTTTTGCAGCATCGATGAACCATTGCATCTCGGCTTCCTGGGCAGCGCGATCGAGCGTCGACATGTCCTTGATCTCGGCGTCGAGAAACGCCTTGGCTTCGTCCATCCCGGCATAGGCATTGCCTGCCCCGAGCAATAGGACAAGCGCTGTCGTTGATGTCAAAAATTGCCGTCTCATGTGTTTCCTCCACTGTTTCAGTTTCAAGTGCGATCGGAGCAGCCGCCGGCACGCGGCCGCTCCAACAGTTTCCCCCTCTATACGTAGCGGAACACGCCAATGGCGTAGACCACGGAGAGAGCGAGAGCCCACCACAGGTTGGGTCCGACAAGACCCAGCCAAGCGAGATGGATAAAGGCGCTGCCAAGCAGCGATAGGAAGAGACGGTCGCCGCGCGTCGTCTCGAACCGCAGCACGCCAACCCGCGGATTGCCGCCCGGCGAGGCGTATTCCCAGATCGCCATGCCGCAGAGCAGCACCAGGATCGTGATGAAAAAGATCGCCGTCGGTAGCGTCCATGCCATCCAGGTAAGGTTCATGGTCATACCCTCCCCAAGGCAAAGCCTTTGGCGATGGTGTTGCGTATGAACTCTTGCGTTCGTTTCATCACACCCTCCCCAGGGCAAAGCCTTTGGCGATGTAGTTGCGGACGAACCAGATCACGAGCGCGCCTGGAAGGATGGTGAGCACGCCGGCGGCGGCCAGAACGCCCCAGTCGAGGCCCGAGGCCGAGACCGTGCGCGTCATGATCGCGGCGATCGGCTTGGCGGCGGTCGTGGTCAACGTTCGTGCGATCAGCAGCTCGACCCACGAGAACATGAAGCAGAAGAAGCAGGCCACGCCTACACCGCTCGCGATCAGCGGCATGAATATCCTGAGGAAGAAACGCGGGAAGGAATAGCCGTCAATATAGGCGGTCTCGTCGATTTCCTTCGGCACGCCCGACATGAAGCCTTCGAGAATCCAGACCGCCAGCGGGACGTTGAATAGGCAGTGCGCCAGCGCCACCGCGATATGCGTGTCGATCAGGCCAAATGCCGAATAAAGCTGGAAGAACGGCAGCGCGAACACCGCCGGTGGCGCCATGCGGTTGGTCAGGAGCCAGAAAAACAGGTGCTTGTCGCCAAGGAAGCGGTAGCGCGAGAAGGCATAGGCTGCCGGAAGCGCCACGGCGACGGAAATCACCGTGTTCATAACCACATAGATGATCGAGTTGATGTAACCCTTGTACCAGGACGGGTCGGTAAAGATCACCATGTAATTGGCGATCGTCGGGTTCCTCGGCCACAGCGAGAAGGCGCCGAGTATCTCCTGGTTGGTCTTGAAGCTCATATTGACCAGCCAGTAGATCGGCAGCATCAGGAAGATGATGTAGATGGTCGGCACCAGCCACCAGAACCGCGACTCCTCGCCCCGTCGCCGCATCTTGCGGGCCAGCGTGGCGTTCGCTATCTGCGCTTCCGCGCTAGCGGGGGTTTGCCGCATCAGCGTTCGTCCGTCGGCCGTGCTTTCCTCGAGTCGCGCCATCTCACTGCTCCGCGTCGTAGGCTGTCATGACGGTGTAGAACACCCAGGACAGGAGCATGATGATCAAGAAATAGACGATCGACATGGCCGCTGCCTCACCGAGGTTGAACTCTCCGATGGCCAGCTTCACCAGATCGATCGACAGGAAAGTGGTGGTGTTGCCGGGCCCGCCGCCGGTGACGACGAACGGCTCGGTGTAGATCATGAAACTATCCATGAAGCGCAGCAGAACCGCGATCAGCAGCACGCGGTTCATCTTAGGCAGCTGGATATAGCGGAAGATCGCCCAGCGCGACGCACCGTCGATCTTCGCCGCCTGGTAATAGGCGTCGGGGATCGAGACCAATCCCGCGTAGCAGAGCAAGACCACGAGGCTCGTCCAGTGCCAGACGTCCATGACGATAACGGTGATCCAGGCGTCGAACGGGTCGTTGACATAGTTGTAGTTGAAGCCGAGCGCCCGCAGCGTATATCCGAGCAGGCCGATATCGACGCGGCCGAACACTTGCCAGATCGTGCCGACGACGTTCCAAGGAATGAGCAGCGGCAGCGCCATCAGCACCAGGCAGACCGGAACGCCCCAGCCCTTCTTCGGCATGTTGAGCGCAATGAAGATGCCGAGCGGAATCTCGATGATCAGGATGATGGCCGAGAAGGCCAGGTTGCGGGCCATCGCTTCCCAAAAACGGTCGGAATGCAGGATTTCCTCGAACCATTCCGAGCCCGCCCAGAAGAAGACGTTGTTGCCGAAAGTGTCCTGCACCGAATAATTCACGACCGTCATCAGCGGGATGATCGCCGAGAAAGCCACCAGCAAGAGCACCGGCAGCACCATGAACCAGGCCTTGTTGTTCCAGGTCCTTTCCATGCTCAGCCTCCCATCTCGACGCGCCAGGAATCGGCATAGATGTTGATGCCGGCCGGGTCGAAAGCGATCTTCGGATCGGCGGGGATGTACTCATTC
>NZ_RZTA01000012.1:25630-63633 GCF_004023115.1 Mesorhizobium sp. M6A.T.Cr.TU.017.01.1.1 | reverse complement strand
CTTCGAAACTGGCGCGCACCACCTTGTGGCGGCCGATATCCTCGACCTTTCGGATTGAAACCGGCATGCCGGTAGCGCCAAGCCTGACATATTCGGGGCGGATACCAAGTTCGATCACGCCTGAGGTTCCAGCCTTGGGCGCGCCCGGCAATTCGATCGTCTGGCTGCCGAGCCGCGCGCTCCTGCCTTCGACCGCGACCGGCATGACGTTCATGCCCGGCGAGCCGATGAAATAGCCGACGAATGTATGCTTGGGGCGCTCGAACAATTCGGCCGGAGAGCCGATCTGCACGATCTCGCCCTCATACATGACGACGACGTTCTCGGCGAAGGTGAGCGCCTCGGTCTGGTCGTGCGTGACATACACCATGGTGAAACCAAAGCGCCTGTGCAGCTGCTTCAGCTGCGAGCGCAGCACCCACTTCATATGCGGGTCGATGACGGTCAGCGGCTCGTCGAACAGGATCGCGTTGACATCGGAACGCACCAGCCCGCGCCCGAGCGAGATCTTCTGTTTCTGGTCGGCAGTCAGCCCCCTCGCCTTTCTCCGGGCCATGTCGGCCAATCCCGTCATTTCCAGCGTCTCGCGCACCTTGCGATCGACGTCGGGTTCCGGAACGCCGCGGTTGCGCAGCGGGAAGGCCAGATTGTCGTAGACGGTCATGGTGTCGTAGATGACCGGGAACTGGAACACCTGCGCGATGTTGCGCTCCTGCGTCGACAGATTGGTCACATCCTTGCCGTCGAACAGAAGCTCGCCATGCGACGGGTACAACAGCCCGGAAATGATGTTGAGCAGCGTGGTCTTGCCGCAGCCCGACGGCCCCAGCAGCGCATAGGCGCCGCCATCCTCGAAAGCGTGATGCACCTCCTTCAGCGCATAGTCCTTGTCCGACTTCGGATGCGGCCCGTAGGCGTGGCGGATGTGGTTGCAGTCGATGCGCGCCATGTGCCCTCCTCCCTCAAGCCGCCAGCATCTGTGGCGGCGCGGCCGAGCGGCCGTTCGCGTCGAAAACCATGATGTGCCGCGGATCGATGAACACCTCGATGGTCTGGTCCGGCTCAAACACCAGGATGCCGTGCTCCAGCATCACCCAGCGGACATCGGCGAAGTCGAGATGCACAAAGCTCTCCGAACCGGTGATCTCGGTGACCGAGACCTTGGCTCTCACCGGAACCGCTGACGCGCTCGGCCGAGTAAGAGAGAGATGGTGGGGCTGGAAGCCGATCGTGTAACTCGTATCGGCAATACCGGCGAGCTCAGCCGGCACCGGGAGGTTCACCCCACCATCAAGAAGGAAGCTCGAGCCGCTCTTCTTCAGCACAATCGTGTTGAGCGGCGGATCCGCGAAAGTCTTGGCCGTGACGAGGTCGTTCGGCCTGCGAAAGACGTCGATCGTGGGGCCGAACTGAGTGATGCGGCCTTCGGAAAGCGTCGCCGTGTTGCCGCCGAGCAGCAAAGCTTCGTGCGGCTCCGTCGTGGCGTAGACGAAGATGGTGCCGCTCGCCGCGAAGATTTTCGGCAATTCCGCACGCAGCTCCTCGCGCAGCTTGTAATCGAGATTGGCGAGCGGCTCGTCGAGCAGCACGAGGCTGGCGTTCTTGACGATGGCGCGCGCCAGCGCGGTGCGCTGCTGCTGGCCGCCCGAGAGGCTGAGCGGCGTGCGGTCGAGAAAGGGCGTCAGCTTGAGCAGGGCTGCAGCATTGCGCACCTCCTTGTCGATCTTTGCCCGCTCGGTCCCGGCCACCCTCAGCGGCGAGGCGATGTTCTCGTAAATGGTCATCGCCGGATAGTTGATGAACTGCTGGTAGACCATGGCGACGTTGCGCTTCTGCACCGGGATACCGGTGACATCCTTGCCGTCGAACCAGACCGAACCGGATGTCGGAACATCAAGGCCGGCCATCAGCCGCATCAGGCTGGTCTTGCCGGAGAGCGTCGGTCCGAGAAGGACGTTGAGCGAGCCGTGCTGAAGCGTCAGGGACACGTCGCGTATATGCTCCGTCGCGCCGACCGTCTTCGTCACGTTTCTCAGTTCCAGCATGATGCCTCCTCCCAGGCTTTCTGCATCAGTCAGACCCCACTATTCGGCAGCCGCGACATGGCGCCGGCTTATCCCGCGCATGAATTCGTCGAGCGCTGCCGCCTGCTCGCGGCCCAGATGCAGGCCGCGCTTGGTCCTGCGCCACAATACATCTTCGGCCGTCATCGCCCATTCATTTTGAACGAGGTACCGCACCTCGGCCTCGTAGAGATCGGCGCCGAAGTTCCGGCCAAGGTCGGCATTCGATCTCGCGAGGCCCAGCAGCATCCTTGCGCGAGTCCCGTAAAGCCGGGTCAGGCGGCGCGCCAGGCGCGCGTCGAGGAACGGATAGGCCGTTTTCAGTTTCGCCACTTCGGCATCGAAGCCGCTCGCCGGGAAATCGCCGCCCGGAAGCGGCGCGTTTGCCGTCCACGGCTTGCCGCGCTTGCCGAGAAAACCCTCGATTTTCTCGAGCATCGATTCCGACAGTCGGCGATAAGTGGTGATCTTGCCGCCAAAAGTGTTGACGATCGGTGCCGTGCCCTCGCCGCCGTCGGCCTTCAGCACATAGTCGCGGGTCGCTTCCTGCGCCTTGGAGGCGCCGTCGTCATAAAGCGGGCGCACGGCGGAATAAGTCCAGACGATGTCCGAACGCTTGACCGGTTTCGCGAAATATTCGCTCGCCGCAGCACAGAGGTAATCGATCTCTGCGTCGCTGATCTTCACGTCATGCGGGTCGCCAGGATAGTCCTGGTCGGTGGTGCCGATCAGCGTGAACTCTTCCTCGTAGGGAATCGCGAAAATAATGCGGCCGTCCTTGTTCTGAAAGAAATAGGCGCGCGGATCGTCGAACTTCTTGCCGATGACGATATGACTGCCCTGTACCAGCCGGACATTGTGCACGTCGTTCAAGCCGACCGTGGCGGACAGCACATGGTCGACCCATGGGCCGGCGGCGTTGACTAAAAGCCGCGCCTTGACCTCCTCGGTGTCCCCGGTCTGCGCATTTTCCAGCCTGACCGTCCAAAGCGCGCCTTCACGGCGTGCGCCGACGACTTTCGTGCGGGTTCGGATCGTTGCGCCGCGGTCGGCGGCGTCGCGGGCGTTCAACGCCACCAGCCGCGCATCGTTGACCCAGCCGTCGGAATACTCGAAGGCCTTTCGAAACAACGGCTTCAGCGGCTTGCCGGCCGGGTCCCTTGCCATGTCCAGCGTCTTGGTCGCCGGCAGCAACTTGCGTCCGCCAATGTGGTCGTAAAGGAAAAGGCCGAGCCTGATCAGCCAGGCCGGGCGCAGACCCTTGGCATAGGGCAGCACGAAGCGCATCGGCCAGATGATGTGCGGCGCGTTCCTCCACAGAATCTCGCGCTCCATCAGCGCCTCGCGCACCAGGCGGAACTCGTAGAACTCGAGGTAGCGCAAGCCGCCATGGATCAGTTTGGTCGAGCCGGAGGAGGTTCCGCTGGCCAGATCGTTCATTTCGGCAAGGAAGACCGAAAAGCCGCGCCCAACCGCATCGCGGGCAATGCCGCAGCCGTTGATACCGCCACCGATGACGAAAATGTCATGGATCGGGGGTGCGTCCACAAAAGTCCTCCCGGATTTCGCATTGCAGCATTTTTAGGTTTTTACGAAACCGTGAAGGGATTATTTCGAAATGAGAACGAATGTCAAACGAAATATAAACGGCGACAATTGCCGCAACGGCACCCTTAGGAGAGCGACGTTTCGATCAGTTGAACCTCTGCCTCCTGGCAGATTTTGCGCACCGACGGGATGTCGCAGCGATCGGTGATGAAGGTGTTGACCTGCGACAGGTGGCCGATCCGGACCGGCGCCGTCCGCTCGAACTTGGTCTGGTCGGAGACGAGGATCACATGCCGGGCATTGGCGATGATCGCCTGCGCCACCTTCACTTCACGAAAATCGAAATCGAGCAGCGCACCGTCATGGTCGATCGCCGAGGCGCCGATCACCGCGTAGTCGACCTTGAACTGCCTGATGAAATCGACCGCCGCCTCGCCGACCACGCCGCCGTCGGAACCACGCACGACGCCGCCGGCGATCACCACCTCGATCGAAGGATATATACGCATCCTGTTGGCAACATTGATGTTATTGGTGATGACCATCAGGCCACTATGATCAAGAAGCGCCTTGCTGACCGACTCAGTCGTGGTGCCGATATTGATGAACAGCGAGGCATTATCCGGGATCAGCCTGGCCGCCGCGCGACCGATCGCCTCCTTCTCGTCGGCGGCGATCTTGCGCCGTGCCTCATATTCCATGTTCTCGATGCCGGAGGGAAACAGCGCCCCGCCATGAATGCGCGACAGCAGCCGCTGGTCGCACAGATCGTTGAGATCCTTGCGGATGGTCTGCGGCGTCACGTTGAAATGCGTTGCCAGATCGTCGACCAGCACGCGGCCATGGTCCTTGGCCATCTGGATGATTTCGGAATGACGCGGCGACAGGTACATTGGGGAAGCTCCCGTTTTCGTTTTTCTTGTCTATAGAGGAAAACGAAAGCGATGAAAAGGCATAAGCCGGCTAACGAAATCACATGCGTCCAAAGGCAAACCTCGGCGCAACTTTGCCGACCAATTCAACTCAACCCAGACCGCGGGCGATTTCGGTGATGACTTCGAAAGCGGTGTCGACATCCGCCGCCGTCGTATCGAACTGGCCGACCTGAAAGCGGATCGCCACCTGTCCGCCCACCCGTGTCTGGGTCAGGTAGATGCGGCCATCGTCGTTGATCGCGTTGACCAGCCGCAGATTGTGTTCGTCGATTCCGGCCGCCACCAGATGCCGGAACGAGAACAGCGACAGCATCGGCTCCGTGACAATCTCGAAATCCGGTTCCCCGGCCAGCCGCTCGGCAAGGCCTTCGCTCCAGGCGACATGGTTGCGGATCATGCTCCGGAGATTTTCAAGCCCGTGGGCGCGTAGCAGGAACCATAGTTTCAGTGCGCGAAAGCGCCGCCCGAGCGGCACCGACCATTCGGAATAGTTGATGATGCCGTCGCGCCCGTGCGTCTTCAGGTAATCCGGCTTGATGGCGAGCGTCCGCACCAGGTCTTCCGGCCGGCGGATAAACTGGACCGAGCAGTCGAATTGCGCACCCAGCCATTTGTGCGGGTTGAAGACGATAGAATCCGCGTGCTCCACGCCCGCCCAGAAATGCCGGTATTCCGGACATATCATCGCCGAACCGGCCCAGGCGGCATCGACATGCACATAGAGCCCCTGCCGCTTTGCCACCGCGGCGACGCCGGCGATATCATCGGTGCCGCCGGTGCTGGTGCCGCCCACACAGGCAATGATGCCGGCCGGCAGCATGCCCGCCTCCCGGTCGGCGACGATTGCCTCTTCCAGGGCTGCGACATCCATGGCGCGAAAGCGGCCGGCAACCGGAATGCGCACGAGGTTGTCCTCGCCGATGCCCGATACCCAGATCGCCCGGTCGATGGAGGTATGAACCTGGTCGGAAGAATAGACGCGCAATGTCGGCTGGCCTTGCAGGCCCTTCTCGTTGCCCTGCCAGTCGAGCGCGCGCTCGCGCATGGTCAATACGGCGGCGAGCGTCGCCGACGATGCCGAATCCTGCATGACGCCGGAAAACCCTTCCGGCAGACCAAGCGCCTGACGCATCCAGTCGACGACGCGCGTCTCGAGTTCGGTCGCTGCCGGCGAGGTCTGCCAGAGCATGCATTGCGCGGCCATCACCGAGACCAGATATTCGGCCACCACCGAAACCGGTGCGGCGTTGGCCGGGAAATAGGCGAAGAAGCGCGGATGCTGCCAATGCGTCATGCCCGGCAGGATCTTTTGCTCGAAGTCGGCGAAGATCTCATCCATCGGCTCCGCCGCTTCAGGCGGCGAAGTCTCTACGCTCTTGAAAATGCCACCCGGCTCGACCAGCGGCCGCACCGGTCTTTCGCGCAGCGAGTTGCGATAGTCGGCGCCCCAATCCGCAGCGCGCCTCGACCATTGCCGGAAATCGTCGTTGTTCATCGCACCTCCGGAAAGACGGGCCGTCTATTCGGGAAAATCAGGCAAGCTCGCAAAGGCAGTCTTCAGCGCGTTCGACCAGCCGTCTGAGATGGTGCGGTAGTATTGATCGTCCTGGGCTATCCGCTTCTTCAGGCTGACCTTGTAGGCGTCCTTTTCGTAGAATAGCAGGTCGAGCGGCAGACCGACCGACAGGTTCGATTTCAGCGTCGAGTCGAACGAGACCAGCAGTAGCTTCACCGTCTCGGCGAAACTCATCGTCTTTTCATAGGCGCGGATGATGATCGGCTTGCCGTATTTGGTCTCGCCGATCTGGAAAAACGGCGTGTCGTCGGTCGATTCGATGAAATTGCCTTCCGGATAGATCATGAACAGCCGCGGCGCGCTGCCCTTGATCTGGCCGCCGAGGATGAAGGAGGCATTGAAATAGGAATCCGCCCTGTCGCCGGTTGGTGACGAACTGGCGATGACTTCCTTGACGGTATCACCGACCATCCGCACCGTCTGGTACATGGAGGGCGTTTCGAGCAGTGTCGCGTGGCGATCGCCAACTGCCTTGGTGCGCTCGTCGAGCAGGCTGACGACCGCCTGCGTCGTCGCCAGATTGCCGGCCGACATCAGCACGATGACGCGCTCGCCCGGTTCCTCCCAGACATGCATCTTCTTGAAGGTCGAGATCGAATCCATGCCGGCATTGGTGCGCGTGTCGGACATGAACACGAGCCCGCGATCGATCTTCAGGCCGACGCAATAGGTCATCGAATCTCTTTGGCAGCAATCTTGCCGGGGATTACTGCTCTACCGTGACGGTGACCGCAAGCTGTTCTTCCGCTTGTCCCAGCCGAATTCCCGATACGGGCGTGGCGTCGCGGTAATCACGGCCGGTCGCCACCTTTACATAGCGTTCGTCGGGCGAAATGCCGTTGGCGACGTCGAACGCGACCCAGCCCAGGCCCGCAACATGCGCCTCGGCCCAGGCATGGCTTGCCGCCTGCTCGACCGCAGCATCCATCATCAGATAGCCGCTGACGTAGCGGGCCGGAAACCCCATGGCGCGCGCGGCGGCGGCAAAGATGTGGCTGTGGTCCTGGCAGACGCCGGTCTTGAGCGCCAGAGCGTCCTCGGCCGGGGTCGTCGCGTTGGTAGTGCCTGGCGTATAGGCGACACGCTCGCCGATCACGGCCATCAGCCGGTGCAACCTTTCGATATCGGTCCCCTCGCCGACCGACGCCGCGAGTTCGCGAATGCCGCTGCCGATCGTGGTCAACGGCGTTTCATGGCCAAACAGCCAGAGCGGCGCGAAGCCCTGATGTGGCCCGGAGACGCCCGATGTGTCGCGTGTCACCACCTCGCCTGATGCCTCGACGGTGATGAAATCGCGCTCGCCTTCGACGCTCAACAGTCGCGTGTCGTTGCCGAAATGGTCGCTGAAGCGCACTTCCTCGCGAGCCCCTTCGATCTTCAGCGACCAGGACAAGACGGTCTGCGTCGATCCGCTGACCGGAAGCAGCCGCAGCCGCTGCAGCAGATAATGCACCGGCGCATCGTAGCGGTATTCGGTCCGGTGGGTGATCTTCAACCGCATGGCTTCCTCAATAGAATCGATAGTCCTGCGCGATCTCGTCGCCGAGCCTGATGTTGTCGCGGATGAAATTCGCCAGGAATTCATGCAGGCCGGCGTCGAATATGTCCTTGATCGAGCCGGCCGCCAGCATGGCCTGGGTCTTGCCGGCTGTCGCATGACAGGCATGGCGCTCGCCATAATCGTCGCCCAGGAATCTGAGATGCTCCGTCAGGAAACGGTAGCAGAAGGTCAGCGAGCGCGGCATGCGAACGTTGAGGATCAGATAGTCGGCGATGTTGCTCGGCTTGTAGTCGGCCTCGTAGACCCAGCGATAGGAGCGATGCGCCGACACCGAGCGCAGGATCGATTCCCACTGGTAATTGTCGAGCGTGGAGCCGACCCACGAGATCGACGGCAACAGCACGTAGTATTTCACATCCAGGATGCGTGCCGTGTTGTCGGCGCGTTCGACATAGGTGCCGAGCTGCGAGAAATCGAAGATCTCATTGCGCAGCATGGTGCCGTAGAACGAGCCGCGGATCAGGGCCGTCTCGCGCTTGATCGCGTCGAGCACACTGGGCAGGTCGCGCTCGTCGATCGGCCTGGCCAGCATCCGCTTAAGCGACATCCAGGCTTCGTTGATGCTTTCCCAAGTTTCGCGCGTCAGCGCGGTGCGCACCATGCGGGCATTGTTGCGAGCCGTCTCGATCGACGCCATCGTGCTCGACGGGTTGGATGTGTCGCGCAGCAGGAAATCGGCGACGTTGGCGGCGGTATAGTCGGAATATTTCTGCGTGAAGGCAGCATCCGAGCCGGCGCTGAGCAGCACCGAATTCCACTCTTCGGAGGCATTCTGGGTGCGGGTCAGCGCCATGCGCAGCCCGGCATCGACCAGCCGCGCCATGTTTTCCGCCCGCTCGATATAGCGGTTCATCCAGTAGAGCCCGTTGGCGGTGCGGCCTAAAAGCATCAAAAAACCTTCAAGTGAAAATTAATCATCGAGCACCCACGTATCCTTGGTGCCGCCGCCCTGCGATGAGTTGACCACCAGCGAGCCTTCCTTGAGCGCCACGCGCGTCAGCCCGCCCGGCACGATCTGGATGCGGTCGGAAACCAGCACATAGGGCCTGAGATCGACATGGCGCGGCGCCAGTCCTTTGTCGGTCAGGATCGGACAGGTCGACAGCGCCAGTGTCGGCTGGGCGATGTAGTTCGACGGTTTTGCCGCGAGTTTCTTGGAAAAATCCTCGCATTCCTTCTTGGTCGCCGCCGGCCCCACCAGCATGCCGTAGCCGCCGGACCCGTGAACTTCCTTCACCACCAGCTCATGGATGTGTTCGAGCACATATTTCAGGCTGTCCGGCTCCGAGCAGCGCCAGGTCGGGATGTTGCCGAGGATCGCCTTGCGGCCGGTGTAGAATTCGACGATCTCGGGCATGTAGGAATAGATCGCCTTGTCGTCGGCGATGCCGGTTCCCGGCGCATTGGCGATGGTGATGTTGCCGGCGCGGTAGACATCCATGATGCCCGGCACGCCAAGTGCCGAGTCCGGACGGAAGGTCAGCGGATCGAGGAAAGAATCATCGACCCTTCGATAAAGCACGTCGATCTGCTTGTAGCCTTCGGTCGTGCGCATCGCGACATGGCCGTCGACGACGCGCAGATCCTGTCCCTCGACAAGCTGCACGCCCATCTGATCGGCAAGGAAGGCATGCTCGAAATAGGCGGAGTTGAAGCTGCCAGGCGTCAGCACGGCGATGGTCGGCGCGCCCTTGGTGCTTTGCGGCCGCACCGCTGCCAGCGACTGGCGCAAGAGCTGCGGATAGTTTTCCACCGGCCGCACCTTGATCTGCTGGAACAGCTCGGGAAAGAGCTGCATCATCGTCTCGCGGTTCTCCAGCATGTAGGAGACGCCGGACGGCGTGCGCGCATTGTCCTCCAGCACGTAGAACTCGTTCTCGCTGATGCGCACGATATCGACGCCGATGATATGGGTGTAGACGCCCGCCGGCGGCCGCACTCCGATCATCTCCGGCAGGAACGCCTCGTTCTTGGCGATCAATTCCTTGGGGACGCGCCCGGCGCGCAAGATCTCCTGGCGGTGGTAGATATCGTCGAGGAAGGCGTTCAGCGCCTGGACGCGCTGCTCGATGCCTTGCGTCAGCCGTCGCCATTCATTGCCGGATATGATGCGCGGAACGATATCGAAGGGAATCAGGCGTTCGGAGGCTTCCTGCTCGCCATAGACGGCAAAGGTGATGCCGGTCTTGCGAAAGACGCGTTCGGCGTCCTGCATCTTTTCAGTAAGCCTGGCCGGATCCTGCTCCTTCAGCCAGCGATCGTAAGCCGAATACGGTTTTCTCAATCCGGAGATTTCCGGAAGCATTTCGTCGAACGCTGCCAATCGCATACTCCCCTGTGAGGCCATTTCACTGGCGTCACCGGAGAAAATCAAGCGCAATCGGCGATTTGGAGGATGCGGGCGATCAGTATGTGGCGGCTGCCTAAAATTAGGGCAGCACCAATATGGCTGCGATCAGGCTTTGCCTTATGTCCAGGCAGGCGGCAGGCGCTGCTCAGAACGCGCGAAAGGTGACGACCGTGAACGTGTCCTTGATGCCTGGAAGAATCTGCACCTTCTCGTTGACGAAATGGCCGATGTCTTCCTCGTCGTCGACATAGAATTTGGCGAGCAGATCGTAGTTGCCGGCTGTCGAGTAGATTTCCGAAGCGATCTCGGCATCGGCCAAAGCGCTGGCAACGTCATAGGCCTTGCCCAGATCGCACTTTATCTGCACGAAAAATGCCTTCATTGACCGGTCCTGCTCAAGCTTGCGCCTACAGCGCCGCTCGTCCTTTAGAACGCGCAAAGGACGCTGTAGCACTTTGATTGCGCATGATCCTTTCCGAAAATCGATTCCGATTTTCGGGGTCATGCGCATAGGCGGCCCTTGTGGCAGACTGCCGCCCGGCTTTCAAGCATCAGGACGGCGCTCAGGCAGAACCCGATTTAAAGGAAGAAGCTTAACTGCGGCCGGACGGCGAATGTTCGCGGCTGCTGAAACCGTGAAGCGCCGCCGACCGATGTTATCGTCGGGCCGGATGGCAAGGATTACACGGCCGTCTACACGCAACAGCCCGACGGCAGCTTCCGCATCACCGGCTGCAGCCTGCGCTGCTTCCACTTCGCTGAGCACCTGAGCGCGTGCCCGAGCCGCGACGGTCTGATCAATCGCGCCGCCGGTAAAGCGTCCAGCTCAGCCCTGAAAGGCCCCAGTTCCTTGACGCATCAATTCGCTCATAGGCAAGTGCGCAAGCCGACGCGGGTTCGACCCGTTTCGATTGTATGTCAGGATCACCCTCCATGATCAGCCAAGCGGGACGTCGAATGCACAGTTCGTCTTTCGGGACGAACCAAGCCTGACGGCCTGTCCGCGCTGCAAAGTAGTCGACGACCATCGCAGTCCGGAAGTCGTGGTTGCTGGCATAGGTGGTGGCACCGTTTTGCGTCATCTGCCCCACGATCGAGGCATAGGAACCGCGGCCATATTCGTAGAACTGCAGCAGCGACGATATGCTGCCGCTCATCATGACCGCGAGCGCTCCTGCCGCCAGATATCTTTTGAACCCGCCCGCATCGAAGCCGCGACCGAGCATCTCGCCAGTCCAAAGCAGCAACAACGTTCCACTGACGATGAAATAGCGTGGGATCTGGAGATTGGGCAGATTCGCTGCGCACATGAGGGCAGGCAATCCCACAATTCCGATGACGTAGAGACTGGCCCGACGATCACGCCATATGCCGGCAGAGATGCAGACCATGCCGCAGGCAGCAGCGATGCAGGCCCAATCGCCAATCCAGGACGGCAGGCCCAGCAGATATCTGATCACCCCGCCATATCCCTTTGCGAACGCCTGGAACGAGAAAGGCGAAACACCCCCGACGGCGAAGCCGGACAGCTGGGCGCCGACGACCACGCAGATGGCCAACGGCAGCACCGCAAGGACGGCAGGCGTGAAAGTCAAACCGACGTCAGCGAGTGTGCGGCCAATCCTTTCCGTGCGCAGCCAAGTGACCCATGTGGTCCAGGCTACAAGGACCGGCACCATTTCGATCATCGTGAGGTGAGACAGCAGGCCCAGCAGGATCGCCGCGGCCAAAGCGATGACCGATGAACCTCTTTTGTCGAGCCAGCGTTCCAGAAAAACCACAGAAAAGAGCGTGAACAGCACCAGCCCGGCGTAGCCGCGCGCTTCCGAGCCATAGTGGACCATCGGATAGCTCACTGCAAACAGCAGACTTGTGGAAATCATCGCCCATCGCCCGCGTGGCACTGCCGCAGCTGCAACAATCGTGCTGGCGCCGAACGCGATGGACAGGCCTCGTTGGAGCAGCGGCGAAGTATCAGGGCCGATCAGATACAGATAGGCCGAATTGAGGAAATGATTGTTGTCGTGATTTACGCGCCAGAAGATCTGGTTGATCGAGGTGAGTGGCTCGATGAGAGAAAAACTCCAGATCTCGTCCAGCCAGAGATCGCCGCGTGCGCCCAGCAACCGCAGAACAAGGCCAGCCACAACGATCGCAAAAATCGCAAGCGATGGCTTGGCCATCCATCGCCGGACCGACATGAAAGAAGAGGCGCAAGGTTCGGCAACGCCGTTCGTCCGCGCCGTCACTTCTGAAGCTGAAGCTTGTCCCGAGACGAACAGGTTCTTGGTCCCCGCCCAATGCCATCCCGGCAATGCTTATTCGTCAGTCGTTTCAAAACAGTTCCCGGACAGGCTTTAGCGGGCTGGAATATCGCCCCTTGCCCAGCCCTCAGAAATTTCCACCGCCCGAGCCTCGAAGGCGCCGGCCTCGATGGCGGCACGAATGTCCTGCATCAGCTTCTGGTAGTAGGAAAGATTGTTCCAGGTCAGCAGCATCGCCCCCAACGCCTCTTGCGAGCGGACCAGATGGTGCAGATAGGCGCGCGAATAATCTCTGGCGGCCGGGCAGTCGCTCTCCTCGTCCAGCGGGCGCGGATCGTCGGCATGGCGAGCGTTGCGCAGATTGACCTTGCCGCGCCGTGTATAGGCGAGGCCATGACGGCCGGCGCGCGTCGGCATCACGCAATCGAACATGTCGATGCCGCGCGCCACCGATTTCAAGATGTCGTCAGGCGTGCCGACACCCATCAGATAGCGCGGCCTGTCCGCCGGCAGCTCCGGGCAGGTGATTTCGAGCATTTCGAGCATCACCGCTTGCGGCTCGCCGACGGCCAGCCCGCCTATCGCATAGCCCTTGAGGTCCATCGCTTTCAGCGCCTGCGACGAGCGCAGCCGCAAGGCCGGTATGTCGCCGCCCTGGACGATGCCGAACATCGCCTTGCCCTGCTGATCGCCGAATGCCGTCTTGCAACGCTCGGCCCAGCGCAGCGACAGCTCCATGGCCCGCTCGATCTCTTTCTCCATGGCCGGCAGCGCTGTGCATTCGTCGAGCTGCATCTGGATGTCGGAATCGAGCAGTCCCTGGATCTCGATCGAGCGCTCGGGCGACATCTCATAGGCGGCGCCGTCGATGTGCGAGCGGAAGGTGACGCCCTTCTCGGTGAGTTTCCTCAGCTTCGACAGCGACATAACCTGGAAGCCGCCGCTGTCGGTCAGGATCGGATGCGGCCAGCGGGCGAATTCATGCAGGCCGCCAAGCCGCGCCACACGTTCGGCGCCGGGCCGCAGCATCAGATGATAGGTGTTGCCCAAGATGATGTCCGAGCCGACGCCACGCACCTGATCCATATACATGGTCTTGACCGTGCCGCCGGTGCCGACCGGCATGAAGGCGGGCGTGCGGATTTCTCCGCGCGGCATGGTGATCGCGCCGCGCCGCGCTTTGCCGTCGGTCGCCAGCACCTCGAAGGTAAACGCCTTAGTCATTGAATTCCTTGTGTATACCGGACGCGCGTCCATCGTTCTCCTCCTTGAACAGCAGACTTGCGTCTCCGTAGGAATAAAACCTGTAGCGGTTCTCGATCGCATGCGCATAGGCCGCACGCATCGTTTCCAGACCGCAAAACGCCGAAACCAGCATGAACAGCGTCGAGCGCGGCAGATGGAAATTGGTCATCAGCATGTCGGCGGCCTTGAAACGGTAGCCGGGCGTGATGAAGATGTCCGTCGGGCCGGACCACGCGGCGAGCCGGCCGTCCTCCCGCGCAGCGCTTTCAAGCAGGCGCAGCGACGTCGTGCCGACGGCGATGATGCGCCCGCCACGCGCCTTTGCCGCGTTCAGCGCCTCGGCGGTTTCCGGGCTGACCGAGCCGATCTCGGCATGCATCTTGTGATCGGCGGTGTCGTCGACTTTCACCGGCAGGAACGTGCCGGCGCCGACATGCAGGGTAACGAAGCGCCGCTCGACGCCTTTGGCATCGAGCGCGGCGAAAAGCTCCGGCGTGAAATGCAGGCCGGCCGTGGGTGCCGCCACGGCGCCCTCTTCCCTGGCATAGATGGTCTGGTAGTCGCTGCGGTCGCGCTCGTCGTCGTCGCGCTTCGAGGCGATGTAGGGCGGCAACGGAATGTGGCCGACGGCATGCAGCGCCTCGTCGAGGAATGGACCTGACAGGTCAAAGCCAAGCAACGCCTCGCCGGCCTCGCCCTTCTCGATCACCGTGGCATCGAGCTGGCCGAGAAAGCAGGAATTGGTGTCATGGCCGAAATGGATGCGGTCGCCAACGGCGATGCGCTTGCCCGGCCGCATGAAAGCCAGCCAGCGGTCGGGAGCCACCCGCATGTGCAGCGTGGCTTCGACTTGCGCCGCCGCTTCGCCGCGCCGCCTGATGCCTTTCAACTGCGCCGGAATGACCTTGGTGTCGTTGAAGACCAGCACATCACCGGCCTCGAGCAGGGTCGGTAGCTCGCGCACCGTCCGGTTCTCAAGCCCCTCACCCGGCCTGACAACCAGCATTTTGGCGCTGTCGCGCGGTTCTGCCGGTCGAAGCGCGATGCGCTCCTCCGGCAGATCAAAGTCGAAAAGGTCGACGCGCAAGAAAATCCCAACTCAAGGTTCCGGGCAGGTCACCGCCCAGGCGCCAACACCGTCGATGCTCAGCGTGCCGCCCATTGCGAAATTGGACTGTTCGCGGGCCTTGACCAGTCGCAGTTTGGCGACAATCGAGCTGATACCCTCGTCGGTGAGATCGATCGCCATGTGCTGGTCGTCCTCGAATGCCTGTCCGACGATCACTTTCGTCGATCCCGGCTGACCGTCGGTGGTCCATGTCTTGCCGCCGGCATCCAGCCACACGCGCGCAACTGCGATCGCGGCGGTGTTTCCCATCAGGACATCGATCGATGCCGCGTCGCCTTCAGCGCTGCAAACGATCGATTCCGTCGCCAGCGCCGAAGTGGCCGCCGCGACAAGCATCAGAGTGATAGCCGCGACAGCCCGGTAGATCATTTTACGTCGGCCGCGACCTTCAGCGACACGATCTTGTCGGGATCCGGCACCGGCTCGCCGCGCTTGATCTTGTCGACATTGTCCATGCCTTCGATGACCTGGCCCCAGACCGTGTACTGACGGTTGAGGAAGGCGGCATCGTCGAAGCAGATGAAGAACTGCGAGTTGGCCGAGTTCGGGTTCTGCGAGCGCGCCATCGAGCAGGTGCCGCGGCCATGGTTGGCGTTGGAGAACTCGGCCTTCAGGTCGGGCTTGTCGGAGCCGCCCGTGCCGGCACGGGCGGGCGCGAAAGAGGGCTTGCTGGAATTGCCGAATTTCACATCGCCGGTCTGCGCCATGAAGCCGTCGATGACGCGGTGGAACACGACGCCGTCATAAGCGCCTTCGCGCGCCAGTTCCTTGATACGGCCGACATGGCCAGGCGCCAGATCGGGAAACAGTTCGATGACGACCTTGCCCTTGGTCGTTTCCATGATGAGCGCGTTCTCGCGGTCCTTGATCTCGGCCATGTCAGAATATCCTTTGAAACTAATGGGTTTACTTGCCGTCGGCGGCGATGCGCACCTTGATCATGCGATCGGGACCGGTGACAACCCCGTTCTGCGCCTCGTCGCCTTTCTTTATCTGGTCCACCAACTCCATGCCTTTCTCGACATTCCCGACGATGGTGTACTGGCCATCGAGCGGCGGCGCCGGCGCGAACATGATGAAGAACTGCGAATTGGCGGAATCCGGGTTTTGCGAGCGGGCCATTCCGACGACGCCGCGCACGTAGCGCTCGGATGTCGAGAATTCAGCCGGCAGGTCGGGAAGATCGGAACCGCCGGTGCCGACAGCATCGGCGTTGAAGCCGTTCTTCATGTTGCCGAATTTCACGTCGCCGGTCTGTGCCATGAAGCCGTCGATGACGCGGTGGAAAGCGACGTTGTCGTAAGCGCCCTGGCGCACCAGCTTCTTGATCTGCTCGACATGCTTCGGCGCGAGATCAGGCCTGAGTGCGACGGTCACGTCGCCGCCCTTCAGCGTGATGATCATGGTGTTTTCCGGATCGGCGGCGAAGGCCGAAACAGATGCAGCCACGAGGCCGAAAAGAACGACAAAGCAAGTGGCGAGCCTTTTGAGCTGCATGGATCTTTCTCCGAAAACCTTTGTTTCATGCATGTCGATGTCCCGAAACCGGGTTCGACTTTTGGGCGACATGCATTATTTCGCGAATTTGGCAGTGAGCGCGCCGGCCACAGCCGCTGGCACGAAGGGGCGGATGTCGCCTCCCATCGAGGCTATCTGACGGACAAGTGTGGCGGTAATGGTTCGCACCGAAGGGCTGGCGGGTAGAAAAACCGTCTGCAATTCCGGCGCCATGGTCTCGTTCATGCCGGCCATCTGCATCTCATAGTCGAGATCGGTGCCGTCGCGCAGGCCGCGGATCATGATCGAGGCACCCTGCTTCCTGGCCGCGTCGATGACCAGCCCGTCGAAAGCGACAACCTTGATGCGGGCGCCGTCACGGCCGAATTCGGCCTTCGTCGCCGCTTCGATGAGGCCGACCCGTTCCTCGAAGGAAAACAGCGGCTTCTTGCCGGGATGAATGCCGATCGCCGCGCAGACCGTGTCCGCCACGGCCAGCGACGCCTTCAGCACGTCAAGATGGCCGTTGGTCAGCGGGTCGAAGGAGCCGGCATAGAGGGCGATGCGTTCTGTCATGGCAGGTGCTTCTAGCGAGCCTCTCTCGCAAAGGCAATCCGATCAGCGAGCGGCCAATGCATGTCGCCCAAAGTGCGCAGCGGTTTTGGGACAACGACATGCACCCAAACAGGGACTCAATGCGCATCGCCTGGGCCACGTTAATCGCGATGCGCTTTGAGTGAACTTTTGACCGAAATGAACGACAGATGAACGGGCCGATCACAGAGGCTTCACGCAGCGTTCACTAGGTTGCAGCTTCAGAAGATGAAACCAAAACCCCATTTGAACGTTGTTAGGCGCAGGAGAACACGCACATGCTGATCTACATGCTCGCCGCCGCAATGACCGTCGCCATGCTGATTGCCACCGTATTCGGGTTGCATCAGGAAGCAGGGCGTGTCCGCGCCAAGGCCAATACCAAACGGTTCGAGGGCTTCGGTATCCGCAAGCCTTATCGCCACTTCTGAACCGGCCGTTATTTGTTGACGGCGCCGGCCCATCGGGCCGGCATTTCCCCATCAAGGCCTACTCGCCGCTGTTGTCCGGGTCAGCACCGGCATCCGGGCTGGCGTTGCCCTCAACACTCTCTTCGGCTTCCTCGTCCGATTGCGGTTCCGATATCCGCTCCACCGAAACGACCTTCTCGCCGTCGGCCGTGTTGAAGATGGTCACGCCCTTGGTGGCGCGGCTGGCGAAACGAATGCCGTTGACCGGCACGCGGATGACGGTGCCGCCGTCCGAGACAAGCATGATCTGGTCGTCGTTGCCGACCGGGAAGGTCGCCACCAGGCGACCGATCTCGGCCGCTTTCGACACGTCGGTGGCGCGAATGCCCTTGCCGCCGCGCCCTGTAAGGCGGAAATCATAGGAAGACGAACGCTTGCCGTAGCCATATTCCGTCACCGTCAGCACGAACTGCTCATGTGCCTTGAGGAATTCGTAGCGCTCGTCGGAAAGCTCCGTCTCCTCGCCAACCTCTTCATTGGTAAGCTGGATGTCTTCGTCTTCGCCGGCCGCAATGCCGGCGGCGAGCCGCCGTTCGGCCACCACCCGCTTGAGATAAGCGGCGCGCTCGGCCGGCGGCGCCTCGACATGTTCGATCACCGCCATCGAGATCACCCGGTCGGTGGGAGCCATGGCGATGCCGCGCACGCCGACCGAGTTGCGGCTCTGGAAGACGCGCACGTCGCTGACCGAGAAGCGGATGCACTGGCCGGAGCTTGCGGTCAAAAGCACGTCGTCATTGTCTGTGCAGGTCTCGACGCCGAGAATCTCGTCGCCTTCCTCTTCCAGCTTCATGGCGATCTTGCCGTTGCGGTTGACCTGGACGAAGTCCGACAACTTGTTGCGGCGCACCGTGCCGCGCGTCGTGGCGAACATCACGTCGAGCTCGCCCCAGCTGGTCTCGTCCTCGGGCAGCGGCATGATGGTGGTGATGCGTTCGCCCTGCTCCAGCGGCAGCATGTTGATCAGCGCCTTGCCGCGCGACTGCGGGTTGCCGATCGGCAGGCGCCAGACCTTTTCCTTGTAGACGATGCCACGCGAAGAGAAGAACAGCACCGGCGTGTGCGTGTTGGCGACGAACAGCCGAGTGACGAAATCCTCTTCCTTGGTCGACATGCCGGAACGGCCCTTGCCGCCGCGGCGCTGCGCCCGATAGAGCGACAGCGGCACGCGCTTGATGTAGCCGGAATGGCTGACCGTCACGACCATGTCCTCGCGCTGGATCAGGTCCTCGTCTTCCATATCCGCCCCGCCCTCGGACAGCTCGGTGCGGCGCGGCGTGCCGAACTCGTCGCGCACGGCGGCAAGCTCGTCCTTGACGATCTGCTGAATGCGGGCGCGGGACGACAGGATGTCCAGGTAATCCTTGATCTCGTCGCCGATCGTGTTCAACTCGTCGGCGATTTCGTCGCGGCCGAGCGCGGTCAGGCGCTGCAGGCGCAGTTCGAGGATGGCGCGGGCCTGTTCCTCGGACAGATTGTAGGTGCCGTCCTCGTTGATGCGGTGGCGCGGATCGTCGATCAGCAGGATCAGCGATTCGACGTCGCCCGAGGGCCAGCGCCGCTCCATCAACTGCTCGCGCGCCGTCTGCGGGTCCGGAGCGCTGCGGATCAGCTTGATGACCTCGTCGATGTTGGCGACAGCAATGGCAAGGCCGACCAGCACATGGGCGCGGTCGCGCGCCTTGCGCAGCAGGAATTTCGTGCGCCGGCTGATCACATCCTCGCGGAACGCGACGAACGCCTTCAGCATGTCGGTTAGCGTCAGCACTTCCGGCTTGCCGCCGTTCAGCGCCACCATATTGGCGCCGAACGACGTCTGCAGCGGCGTAAAACGGTAGAGCTGGTTGAGGATGACGTCGGCGACCGCGTCGCGCTTCAGTTCGATGACGACGCGGTAGCCTTGGCGGTCGCTTTCGTCGCGGATGTCGGAAATGCCCTCGATGCGCTTGTCGCGCACAAGCTCGGCCATCTTCTCGATCATCGACGACTTGTTCACCTGATAGGGAACCTCGGTGATGATGATCGATTCACGGTCGTTGCCGCGTTGCTCAATATTGACGCGGCCGCGCATGACGATGGAGCCGCGGCCCGTCGAATAGGCGCTGTAGATGCCGGAACGGCCGAGCACGATGGCGCCGGTCGGGAAATCCGGCCCCGGAATGATCTCCATCAGCGCCGGCAGGTCGATCGCCGGATTGTCGATCAGGGCAATGGCGCCGTTGCAGACCTCGCCCAGATTGTGCGGCGGGATGTTGGTGGCCATGCCGACGGCGATGCCGCCGGAGCCATTGACCAACAGGTTCGGGAAGCGCGCCGGCAGGACTTTCGGTTCGCTGCCGGACGCATCATAAGTGTCCTGGAAATCGACGGTGTCCTTGTCGATGTCTTCCAGCAACTCATGCGCGACCTTGGTCAGCCGCGATTCAGTATAACGCATCGCCGCCGGCGGGTCGCCGTCGATCGAGCCGAAATTGCCTTGCCCGTCGATCAGCGGCACGCGCAGCGACCAGTCTTGCGCCATGCGCACCAAGGCGTCGTAGATCGAGGCGTCGCCATGCGGATGGTATTTACCCATCACGTCGGCGACCGGGCGGGCCGACTTCACATATTTGCGGTTCCAGTGGTAGCCGCTCTCATGGGCGGCATAGAGGATGCGGCGATGCACCGGCTTCAACCCGTCGCGCACGTCCGGCAGCGCACGGCTGACGATCACGCTCATGGCGTAATCGAGATAGGAGCGCTGCATCTCCTCGATGATGGATATCGGCTCGATGCCGGTGGGGCCGCCGTCGGCGCCGCGCGGTGTCTTCTGGTCGGTCAAATCAGGTCACAATCTAATCAGGAATCACTCGGTGCTTATATAGGAAGCCGAGCCGAAACTCCAATGTCCGCGGCAGTTTTCCAGTGGCGATTTTTGTGGTGATTTCAAAAGGATATCACCGATTGCGACGATATGGCCGAGGCGCATTTCGTGGCGACCGGCGCAAAGCTCATTGTCAGGCCAATTTTGCTTCACAACGCCGGAACGGCAGATGTGCTCGGCGCTTTATCACCTCGCTGCCGGAGCCGGTAGGCGCCAGGCGCCTCCCCCATCACGCGCCGGAAACGGCGGTTGAAGGTCGACAAATCGTTGAACCCCGCCTCGAAGGCGATCGTCGAGATCGCCTCGTCCGACATGCGCAGCCGCACCGCCGCCCTGTGCAGCCGGGTCTTCAGCAGGAACTGGTAGGGCGTCACGCCCGCCACGTGCCGAAAGCTGCGCAGAAAATGGTAGGGACTGGTCGCCGTCTCGCTTGCAAGCTCGGCAAGCGAGATCGGCCTTTCGGCGTCCTTTTCGATGCGCCGTACCGCCTCTGCGACACGTTTCTGGTCGCGGCGGCTCGGCACCCGGGCAGCAGGCGTGACGCCGGAGGCGACGGCCGCGCCGGCAATGCGCAGGGCGAGTTCCTCGAACGCGTCGATGTCGGCCATCTCGCGCGCGGCTTCCGCCTCGGCAAGCAGCGCTGCCAGCGCCGGCAAGGGCGGCAGGCGCGGCATCTTGAAATTCAGCTTCTTTGCATCCGGCATGCCGGCGACGATCTGTTCCATATAGGCCGGCTCGAAATGGAAGGAGAGGCAACGGTCGCCAGCGCCATGCTCGTGTCCGCATTCATAGCATGTGCCGGGGTTGCCGAGCAGAAGCGCGCCCGGCGCCAGCATCGCTGTTCCCTGTTGCGCTCGGTAGCGGAAGGTGCCGCTGGTCACCACGGCGACGCAGAACTTGCGATGCTCTTCCTCGAACGGGCGATCAGCGGCGCCGGCGGTGCAGACCACGTCCGACACCTGCCAGCCTCGCCCAGACGCCAGTGTATGCGCGCTTGTCGTCATGGCTTGAAAGATAGCAATTTTTCCCAAGCACAGAACCCTGCTGCCGCCTATTCTTCCCAATCTCCTGACAAGATGGGGCTCCTGACAAGACGGGGCTCCTGCCAAGATGAGGTCGAAATCATGCTCAATTCATCTTCCTTTGCCGAAGCCCTGCACAGCGACGGGCCTGCGGGGGACCTTGCCGAAAAACTGAACCTTTACGGCCGCTTCGTCGGCGCCTGGACATTCGATGCCACGCGCCATCTCGAAGACGGCCAGGTGCTGACCGGGCGCGGCGAGGTGCATTTCGGCTGGGTGCTCGAGGGCCGCGCAATCCAGGACGTATGGATCCTGCCAGCACGCGACGCCGGCCCCTCGCCGTCGCTCGGCAAATGGACCTTCTATGGCACAACACTGCGCGTCTATGACCCCGGCGTCGACGCCTGGCACATCTTCTGGAGCGATCCGCGCACCCAATATTACAGCCGTCAGCTCGGCCGCGCCGAGGGCGACACCATCGTCCAGCAAGGCGCAGACGGCACCGGCGCCTCGGTGCGCTGGAGTTTTTCCCGCATTACCGAAAATTCATTCCGCTGGCTGGGCGAACGCTCGCAGGACGACGGCGCGACCTGGCGGCTCGAAGTCGAGTTCCTGGCGCGGCGCACAACTGGAAACTGACGGCCCAACATATTGTAAAAAAGAAGAAAAAGATGCTGGATCATGTCTCGATCGGCGTCCGCGATACCGACGCCTCGAAGCGTTTTTATGATGCCGCGCTGAAGCCGCTTGGCTATAGCTGTCTCAGCCAGTCGCCGGGCTCGCTCGGCTATGGTGGGGAGGCGGTGTCGCTGTGGGTGAACGAGGCTCAGCGCCCGGTTTCGGCCGACGGCGAGTCCGGCCTGCATTTCTGCTTTGCGGCGCCGACGCGGAGCAGCGTCGACGCTTTCCATGCGGGCGCCTTGCGTGCGGGCGGCAGTGACAATGGGGCACCTGGCCTGCGCGCCAGCTATGGCGAAAACTATTACGCCGCCTTTGTCGTCGACCCGGATGGCTATCGCATCGAGGCTTATTGCGGAGCGGCCGGCTAGGCTCACCCTGCCCATCAAGGTTGCCGAACTCCCGCCGCTCAAACGGTTTCCACTGACCCTGCTTTGCTCTACCAATGCCAAGATTGGGCAATGCCAAGATTGGGCAATGCCAATATTGGGGCAATGCCAGTATTCGGGCACGGCCCGGCGGGGAGGGTCAGAGATGCCGAGCTTCGACAGCCTGTTCAACGCCTTCGTCACCATTCTCGTGACCATCGACCCGCCTGGCCTGGCACCACTCTTCCTCGCGGTGACCCGCGGCATGAACCGCGAGGAGCGCAACCAGGTTTCCGTGCGCGCCTCGATCATCGGCTTCCTGGTGATGGCGCTGTTCGCAATCGCTGGCGCATCGATCCTGTCGGTGTTCGGCATCACGCTGCCGGCTTTCCGCGTCGCTGGCGGCTTTCTGCTGTTTTTCATCGCCTTCGAAATGGTGTTCGAGCGCAGGCAGGACCGCAAGGAGAAGATCGGCGATGTCGCCATCACCAAGGACATGATCCACAACATCGCCGCCTTCCCGCTGGCGATCCCGCTGATCGCCGGTCCGGGCGCGATTTCGGCGACCGTCCTGTTGTCCGGCTCATTTCCAGGTTTTGGCGCGCAGGCAGCCCTTGTCGGCATCATCGCGATCTGCCTTGTCATCACCTATCTGGTTTTCGTGCTGGCCGAGCGCATCGACCGTATCCTCGGCCAGACCGGCCGCTCCATCCTGACGCGGCTGCTAGGCGTCATCCTGGCGGCGCTTGCCGTGCAGTTCGTCGCCGACGGCATCAAGGCGCTGATGGCAGCATGATGTCAGATCCGGTAACCGATCCCAAGATTGTCGAGCTGGAGCTCGCCTTATTGCGAGCGCCGACCCGCTATGACCCGGATTTTCTTGAAACCGTGCTCGACGACGGCATGATCGAGTTCGGAAAATCCGGCAATGAATATGACAAGAGATCGATTCTGGCAGCGCTTCCTGCGTCGAAAGCCGAACCGGCACCGGATGATGAGCTGGAAATGACCGACGTCAGAACAGTTCAAATGGCGCCTGAGGTGGTGCTTTTGACTTACCGGCTAAGGCCCAAGAAAGAAAAAGCTATTCCATCACTGCGCAGTTCCATATGGAAACGCACCGATGGGCACTGGCGATTGGTATTCATCAGGGAACCCGAGCCGCGTCCGAAGAAACAAACGGTCCCTGAACGCGGGATTTGTCATACGGGCTTCGTCGTCCAGCTCGCGGAGGCGACGCTATCCTATTTCGCCGTCGTGTCGATAACTTCGAAGTCGTGGGTGATCTCGGCGGTCTTGGCTACCATCGCCGAAGCCGAGCAGTATTTTTCGATCGAAAGGTTGATCGCCCGCTTAACCTTGTCGGGCGAGAGTGCCCGGCCCTTGACGATGAAATGCATATGGATGCGCGTGAACACCCTGGGATCGACCTCCGCCCGGTCGGCGTCGAGTTCGACCACGCAGTCTTCGACCGCCTCCCGCCCCTTTTCGAGGATGTGGACGACATCATAGGCCGAGCAGCCGCCGGTGCCGAGCAGTACCAGTTCCATCGGGCTTGGCCCCGGCGTCTTGCCGTCCGGTCCGAACGCGGTTCCCAGCACCACCTTGTGACCGCTGCCGGACTCGCCGACGAAAGTGCGGTCCTCGACCCATTTGACCCGTGCTTTCACCTGATAAGTCCTTTCACCGCGCACTACTCAAACGCACAACGTCCCGAAAACCCAGGAGAGATTTCGGGACGCCAAAGCGTGGCCTCAAGTAGCTGGCGTTGTGGCAGAGCCGTTCGCTCCGAGGGATCAGAACGGGATTTCGTCGTCCAGTTCGCGCGACGAACCGCCGCCACCACCCTTGTTGCCGCCACCGCCGCCGCGATTGAAACTCTCGCCCGGGCCCGACTGCCCGAAATCGGAGCCGCGGCTGCTGCCGCCACCGGCGTAGCTACCGACCTGACCGCCCTCGCCCTGCCCGCGTGCGTCGAGCATCTGCAGCTCGCCGCGGAATTTCTGCAGCACGATTTCGGTGGTGTAGCGGTCATTACCCGTCTGGTCCTGCCATTTGCGCGTCTGCAACTGGCCCTCGACATAAACCTTCGCACCCTTCTTCAGATACTGCTCGGCGACCTTGGCGAGCTGGTCGTTGAAGATGACGACGTTGTGCCACTCGGTCTTTTCCTTGCGCTCGCCGGACGTCTTGTCGCGCCAGCTTTCCGACGTGGCGATGCGGATGTTGACGACCGGCTCACCCGAATTCAAACGGCGGATTTCCGGGTCCGCCCCGAGATTGCCCACCAGAATGACCTTGTTGACGCTACCCGCCATGATACTTCTCCGCGCTCATCCGAAACAAAATTTCTGTCGCTCACCTTATAGGCTGCGGACAATCGCCGCCTGCCACGGCTGCCTTTTCCCACAAGGTTTTTGTTCTCTTTTCGTTCTAGGTTCATCGACCCCCAGTGTCAAGGAATGTCAGCAATCGATGGGGTTCGCCGCGCCATTTCATATGGGCGCGAAAAGATCGCTTGCCAAATCGATAAGTGTAGACTTATGCTTCTATCATGATCGAAGCAGAGATTTTTCGAGCGCTTTCCGACCCGACGCGCCGTGCTGTCTACGAACGGCTCGCCGCGGGCGAGATGACGGTGTCGGAACTGCGCGGCGGCATGACCGTGTCGCAACCGGCCGTGTCGCAGCATCTCGCGGTATTGCGCGGCGCCGGCCTGGTGGTCGAGCGGCGGGCCGGCCGCAACGCCTATTATCGCGCCGATCCGCAAGGGCTTGACCCACTGCTCGGCTGGATCGAGCGCTACCGTGCTTTCTGGCCCGAGCGTATCGAACGGCTCAAGGCGGTTTTGAAGGATATGGATCAATGACGGCAAAACAGCATTCGGACGCGACGGACTCGATCGAGTTCGAGTGCGAGCTTCCAGACCCGCCGGAAAAAGTGTGGCGGGCGCTGACGGTGCCGGACCTGCTCGCGGCCTGGATGATGCCGAACGACATCAAGCCCGAGATCGGCAGCCGCTTTGCCTTTGCCAAGCCGGACGCACCGATCGAGTGCGAAGTCCTCGACGCCGAGCCTGAACGCCTGCTGCGCTACTCCTGGCGGGAGCGGCCGGAGCCTGGCAATGCAGCGGATCCGCTCGCCGGCCCGCTGGATAGCCCAATGGATAGCATTGTCACCTTCACGCTCGACCGCACCGTGTCGGGCGGCACGCATCTGCGCATCGTCCACGATGGATTTGCGCGAGTAGCTACATCCGCGGTTGCGATGGTGGGCGGCGGTTGCCGGCTTTCGCTCAACGCACACAGCACCAAACAGACCATTGCCGCAAACAAGCCTCGCCTGTTCCTGCGCGCGGCCTGAGCCACACAACGGAGAAAAGCGATGAGCGGTTTTGCCAATTTGGTGCCAATGGTGATCGAGCAGTCGAGCCGCGGCGAACGCGCCTTCGACATTTTTTCGCGGCTGCTGCGAGAGCGCATCGTCTTCATCAACGGCCCGATCGACGACAATGTGTCGGCGCTGGTCTGTGCTCAGCTCCTGTCGCTGGAATCCGACAATCCCGACAAGGAGATATCCCTCTACATCAATTCGCCGGGCGGCGTGGTGACGAGCGGCTTCGCCATCTACGACACGATGCAGTATATCCGCAGCCCGGTATCCACCGTCTGCATGGGTTTTGCCGCCTCGATGGCCTCGTTCCTGCTGATGGCGGGCACGCCGGGACGGCGCATCGCGCTGCCCAACACCAGCATCGTGCTGCACCAGCCGCTGGGTGGCTTTCAGGGTCAGGCTTCCGATATCCAGCGTCACGCCGAAGGCATCCTGCGCACCAAGAAGCGCATGACCGAACTCTATGCGCATCACTGCGGCCGCACTTACGAGGAGGTCGAACGCACGCTCGACCGCGATTATTTCATGACCGCCGCGGAGGCAAAGACATGGGGCCTTGTCGATCATGTTTTCGATACGCGCAAACAGGCGGCGTGAAGGGGTAGCCGAACACCATGAGAGACAACAGCCAAGCCGTTCGGCAAGTTTGATCGCCACCGGTCTGGCTTCGGGCCATGTGCGGCGATATGGTCGTCCGATGGTCGATAAAGATTCACGCACCCGCTTGAACCGGCTGATCATCGGCATCGCCGCCGCGGCGATGACCTCCGGCACGGCGTTCGCCGAAGACAATTCAACGCCTTCGCATAAAGGCACGCTGCCCGGCGTGGCCGACGACTATCTCATCGCCAAGCCGGCTCCCGAGCCCGACGATGCCGTGCCCGGCAACGGTAACAACGGCCAGTTCAAGATCGGCGATACCGATGTCAGGATTTCCGGCAGCTTAACCTTCGATGTCGGCGCCGGCTCGATCAAGCCCTCCCGGCGATAGGCCATCTGCCTTCATCGCTGCCACAAGGGCAGCCCGTGCGCTTGCGGTCATCTGAAACGAATAGCCCCGCCGTTGCTTCAGCAAAACGGTCGGGGCTTTCTTGGATTTAAAATCCAACTTGCCGGGAATATACTGCCGGCGTTCGATTTCGGATGCTTCGCGGTATTCAGCCGCTGATCCGACTAGTGGTCTCTGATTTTTATAAGGATCGACAGGTCACGGTTTGTCGGGCGGCGCAAACGCCTGGCCCTGGCACTTATGCCTGCCGCGGCTCCACCGACACGTGGAGCCTCAAGGGACTGTCCGGTGGAGTCATTCCTTCTGCTCTCCTCTTCTGTCCATTGCGACCAGTGTCGTCCGAAGCACATATCGCAAAAGCCTGCGACGTCTAGCAGGCCACCTTGGGGTGGCGAGGCCATCGAAAGACGGCCGGCTTCGGTGACGTTTGGAGTCTGACTCTCTGAGGCTGAGACGTCAACAGTTGGATAGCCGATTACAAAAAATGTGATCGCTTATACGGCAAATCGGAAATCCGCTGCAGTTTTGAGCAGCGCGGCATCGGCCGTGCTGCGTTCGCGAGCTAGCAAACGCGTGGAACTTTAAATCCACCATGATGGGGCGGTTTGTGAAGCTGGTTTCATGGGCGCTTTTGTCAGGAGCGTGTTCGGTCTTTGTTCTTTCCGCTTGCTCGCCCGCGCGAAAGACGGTTAAAGGCTTTGGTCGAGAGTTGTGGCGTCTCTCGAAAAGGTGACGAAATTACCTACATAGGGGATGGCCGGGACAACCCGCCATCCCATGAGATTCCAGATCTGAGGCGGCGACCGGCGATGGCCGACCATAAATATCTTTCCATTCGCGGGGCGCGCGAACACAATCTGAAGAATGTCGATCTCGACCTGCCGCGTGACAGCCTGATCGTCATGACCGGCCTGTCGGGGTCCGGCAAGTCGTCGCTCGCCTTCGACACCATCTATGCCGAGGGCCAGCGCCGCTACGTCGAGAGCCTGTCAGCCTATGCCAGGCAATTCCTCGAAATGATGCAGAAGCCGGATGTCGACCAGATCGACGGCCTGTCGCCGGCCATTTCAATCGAGCAGAAGACCACGTCGAAGAACCCGCGTTCGACGGTCGGCACCGTCACCGAGATCTACGACTACATGCGGCTGCTGTTCGCGCGCGTTGGCATTCCCTATTCGCCCGCCACCGGCCTGCCGATCGAAAGCCAGACGGTGTCGCAGATGGTCGACCGCGTGCTGGCGGTCGAGGAAGGCACGCGCCTATTCATCCTGGCGCCGATGGTGCGCGGTCGCAAAGGCGAGTACCGCAAGGAACTGCTGGAGCTACAGAAGAAGGGCTTCCAGCGCGTCAAGGTCGACGGCGTGTTCTACGAAATTGCCGACGTGCCGGCGCTGGACAAGAAGTACAAGCATGACCTCGACGTCGTCGTCGATCGCATCGTCGTGCGCGGCGACCTGGCGACGCGGCTTGCGGATTCCATTGAAACCGCGCTGAAGCTCGCCGACGGGCTGGCGGTCGCCGAATTCGCCGACCGGCCGCTCGATGCCAGCCAGACCGGCGAGGATTCGGTCAACAAGTCGAAGAACGAGACGCATGAGCGCATCCTGTTCTCGGAAAAATTCGCTTGCCCGGTATCCGGCTTCACCATTCCCGAGATCGAGCCCAGGCTGTTCTCCTTCAACAACCCGTTCGGCGCCTGCCCGACTTGCGATGGCCTCGGCAGCCAGCGTGCGATCGACGCCAGCCTGATCGTGCCCGACGACAATCTGTCCCTGCGTGCCGGCGCCGTCAGCCCGTGGGCGAAATCGACCTCGCCCTATTACGTGCAGACGCTCGAGGCGCTGGGCAAGGCGTATGGCTTCAAGCTCGGCGACAAGTTCAGGGATCTGACCGAAGGGGCAAAGCAAGCCATCCTGCATGGCACCGGCGAGCGCGAGGTCACCTTCCAGTACGATGACGGCCTGCGCTCCTATAAGACGACCAAGACCTTCGAAGGTGTCATTCCCAATCTCGAACGGCGCTGGAAGGAGACCGAATCCGCCTGGATGCGCGAGGAGATCGAGCGCTTCATGTCGGCCACGCCTTGCCCGGCCTGTCGCGGCTACCGGCTGAAGCCGGAATCGCTTGCGGTGAAGATCGCCGGAAAGCACATCGGCGAGATCACCGAGCTGTCGATCCGCAAGGCCGACCATTGGTTCACCGAGCTACCCGCCTCGCTCAGCGACAAGCAGAACGAGATCGCGGTGCGCGTGCTCAAGGAGATCCGCGAGCGGCTGCGCTTCCTCAACGATGTCGGGCTCGACTATCTGACACTGTCGCGCAATTCCGGCACGCTGTCGGGCGGCGAGAGCCAGCGCATTCGGCTGGCCTCGCAGATCGGCTCCGGCCTTACCGGCGTGCTCTACGTGCTGGACGAGCCGTCAATCGGCCTCCATCAGCGCGACAATGCGCGCCTGCTCGATACGTTGAAGCATCTGCGCGACATCGGCAACACGGTGATCGTCGTCGAGCATGACGAGGACGCCATCCTGCATGCCGACTATGTCGTCGATATCGGCCCGGCCGCCGGCATCCATGGCGGCCACATCATCGCGCAGGGAACACCGCAGCAGATCATGGCAAGCCCGGCCTCGATCACCGGCAAATATTTGTCCGGCGAGCTCGAAGTCGCGACGCCGGCCGTGCGGCGCGAGGCCAAGAAGAGCCGGCGCCTGAAGATTGTCGGCGCGCGCGGCAACAATCTGAAGAACGTCACCGCCGAAATCCCGCTCGGCACCTTCACCGCCGTCACCGGCGTGTCCGGCGGCGGCAAGTCGACCTTCCTGATCGAGACCCTGTTCAAGGCGGCGTCTCGCCGCATCATGGGCTCGCGCGAGCATCCGGCCGAGCACGACCGGATCGAGGGCCTCGAATTCCTCGACAAGGTCATCGATATCGACCAATCGCCGATCGGACGGACGCCGCGCTCCAATCCCGCCACCTACACCGGCGCCTTCACGCCGATCCGCGACTGGTTCGCCGGCCTGCCGGAGTCCAAGGCGCGTGGCTATCAGCCGGGTCGCTTCTCGTTCAACGTCAAGGGCGGCCGCTGCGAGGCCTGCCAGGGCGACGGTGTCATCAAGATCGAGATGCACTTCCTGCCCGATGTCTATGTCACCTGCGACGTCTGCCACGGCAAGCGCTACAACCGCGAGACGCTCGACGTCTTGTTCAAGGGCAAGTCGATTGCCGACGTGCTCGATATGACGGTCGAGGAAGGCGTCGACTTCTTCGCCGCAGTGCCCGGCGTGCGCGACAAGCTGGAGACGCTGAAGCAGGTCGGCCTTGGCTACATCCATGTCGGCCAGCAGGCGACGACTTTGTCGGGCGGCGAAGCGCAGCGCATCAAGCTGGCCAAGGAACTGTCGCGCAAGGCGACCGGCAAGACGCTCTACATCCTCGACGAGCCGACCACCGGCCTGCATTTCCACGATGTCGCCAAGCTGCTCGAAGTGCTGCACGAGCTGGTCGACCAGGGTAACACTGTCGTCGTCATCGAGCACAATCTCGAAGTGATCAAGACCGCCGACTGGGTGCTTGACCTCGGTCCCGAGGGTGGCGACGGCGGCGGCGAGCTGGTGGCGTCCGGCACGCCGGAGGATATCGTCCGCGAGAAGCGCAGCTACACCGGCCAGTTCCTGCGGGAATTGCTGGAACGGCGCCCCGGAGGCAAGCGCGAAGCGGCGGAGTGAATGAGGACTGGCTGGCGGCGTTTGGAAGAACCTTCAAATGAAGATCAGAAGAGCGCTTGCCGGTGATCTTGATGCTGTCGTCCAGCTGACCACCGCCGCCTACGCGCCCTACACTGCGTTGCTGGGCGCGCCGCCGATCCCGGTGACAGAGGACTATGCGCCGCGGATCGAACGCGCCGAAGTCTGGTTGCTGGAAAGCGATGATGAGACGGCCGGACTGCTGGTTCTCGAACGGCATGCAGATCACGCAATGATCTTCTCCGTCTCCGTCGCGCCTGCCTCCCAAGGCAAGGGTTTCGGCATCTCGCTGCTCAATCACGCGGACGAACAGACACGGCTGCAGGGCTTGCCCGAGGTGCGGCTCTATACCAACGCGAAGATGGAGCGGAACATCGCGCTCTACAAAGGGTATGGCTTTCACGAAACGGGTCGTCGGCCCAATCCATACCGGCCAGGGTGGACGATCGTCGACATGGGGAAGACTGTCGAGACGATCGCTACGGCCTGATCCTTTTCAAACTCGGGAGGACGACAATGACCCAATCAGGAAAAATCCGCGCCGGCATGGGCGGCTGGACCTTCGAGCCGTGGGACACGTCCTTCTATCCGGACAAGCTGTCCAAGGCGAAGCAGTTGCACTACGCAACCCGGCAGGTGCCGAGCATCGAGGTCAACGGCACCTATTATTCAAGCTTCAAGGAGCCGACCTTCGTCAAATGGGCTGGTGAGGCGCCGGATGGCTTCGTCTATTCACTGAAAGGCAACCGCTTCGTCACCAACCGCCGCGTGCTCGGCGAGGCCGGCGAGTCCATGATGCGCTTCCTGGGGTCGGGCGTCGCCGCACTCGGCGACAAGCTCGGGCCGATCCTGTGGCAATTCGCGCCAACCAAAAAATTCGACCCGGACGATTTCGAAGCCTTCCTCAAGCTTTTGCCTGAAAAGCAGGACGGCGTGGCCCTGCGCCATGCGGTGGAGGTGCGCAACGACAGCTTCGTCGTGCCGGAATTCGCCGCCCTGGCGCGCAAATACAAGGCCGCGATCGTCTACGCCGACCACGCCAAATATCCTGGGATCGCCGATGTCACCGGCGATTTCATCTATGCCCGGTTGCAGACCGGCAGCGACGACAATCCCGACTGCTACACGCCAAAGGCGCTCGACGAATGGGCGGCGCGCGCAAAACTCTGGGCGGAAGGCAAGGTGCCGGCCGACCTATCGCGCGCCGATCCGTCGATCGACGCACCGGTAAAGCCGCGCGATGTGTTCGTCTACTTCATCACCGAAGGCAAGGTCCGTGCGCCGTTCGGCGCCATGGCGCTGATGAAGCGTGTCACAGGCTGACGGCCTGGAATTGTGACATCTTCATCACCATCGTAACCTTATCGATACCTCCTTGCTGCATGAATCCGCGGAGCTAGGGCAGCCGCGGGTTAGGGCATGTCGCTCGACTACCACTCACTTCTGCTGGCTGTCGGTTTTTCCGCCGCCTGCCTGAGCCTGACGTTGTTCGGCATCTGGCTGACGGCACGAACGGAAAAGTTCCTGCTAACATGGGCGATCAGCGCTTTGTTGGTCGTCGGCGATGTTTTTATCTACCAGGACTATATCGAGACGCCCGGACGCATCCTCGGCATTGCGACGTTCGCGCTGCTCCTGGTTGGGTTCTCGACCATGCTGGGTGCCGCCTACCAGTTCAGGTCAGGCCGATCGCCGATCCCGCTGACGGTTCTCGGCAGCTGCATCTCGCTTGCCCTGGCGCTGCCGCCGATGGCGCTCGGATATGACGGGCTCGGCTTCATGTTCGAAAATCTCCTTGCCGCCCTGCTTCTGTTTGCAACGGCCTATCAGTACTGGATCGGGCGCGCCGAAGCCCCAGTCCCGATCATCGGCCTCTCCGTGCTCTACTCGACCACCGGCGTTTCCTTTGTGCTGTGTGCCGTGGCTCTTGCGTGGGATGGGAAGCTTGTCCTCGGACATGCGCCGAGCAACTGGGCCGAGGATCTGAGCCTCGTCATCGTCATCGCCAGCATGACTGGCATCGGTGCCCTTTCGCTGGCGCTCAACCAGGGTCGCCTGGCCCGACATCACCGTCTGGATGCGCTGACCGATCCGCTGACCGGCCTGCTCAATCGCCGCGCTCTGTTCGACCTCAACGGCGGCGCCCCGATCGGGGCTTTCACGGCGGTGGTCGTGTTCGACCTCGACGGCTTCAAGGCCATCAATGACGAATTCGGCCACGCCACGGGCGATCAGGTGCTGAAGGTGTTCGCCAAGGAACTCGTCGAGAACCTTCGCCCGACCGATGTCGCCGCGCGCATGGGCGGAGAGGAATTCGCGCTGGTTCTGAAGCGCACCCTGCCCGAAGCGGTGGAGTTCACCGCCGAGCGTATACGCACCGCCTTCGCCGCGCGTGTCATCGAGACCGAAACCCGTCACCTGACATGTACGGTCAGCGCCGGATACGCTTTCGGCAGCAATGACGGCATGAGCTTCGACAAGGTGCTCAGCGCCGCCGACAAGGCGCTCTATGCTGCTAAGCGCGGCGGTCGCAACCGCGTCGAGGCTTCGACATTTCGACGCGCGAGCTAGCCGCTTGGCGGCACGGGCAGCCGCCCCTCCGCCAGCTCTTATGCCGCCATGACGACCTCGTTGTAGGCATCGAGATCGACGTAAAAGACCTTGGTGATCTCCGCAATCAGCTCGTCGTGATCATATCCCTGCGATTTCAGAATGTTGATGGCGGTCATGATGTCAACGCGCTCGGTGAGCCGTCGTTTCTGGTAGTCCTCGACATAACGTTCCATCGGCTGTCCCGGGCCCAAGTGCCCCAAAATGCATTGAACAACGATCAGATCGCAGGAAGAGGGTTGCTTGCATGGAACATGCCAGCTGAGCCCGCGCCTCACCTTGATCTGTCAACGAGACTGATACGGAAAGCGGCCGACTCAACAAGGCCAAGTAAAGCCTAGCATGCAATCTTCGGCGCGCTAGAGTTGCAAACGATGTGATTGAAGAAAATCTCGTAGGCCTTTTGTGATTTCGTCATCCTTGGGCGTAGCGACGCGAAGCGGAGCGAAGACCCCAAGGATCCATGCCGTGACTTCAGAGCATCGCCACGCACAGAATCCAGGATGGTGTGCGCCGGAAAAACGGCTTCTGTTCTTGACCGCTGCATTCTTTGACCGACGGCGCGGCATGGATCCTGGGGTCTGCGCCGCGTCGCTTCGCTCCTTGCTTCGCCCTAGGATGACGACGGGAGAGATGTTTCGGCTAATCCTGGAGGTTTGCAACTAGACGGTCAGGAACTTGCGGACGTCCGCGCGGTCGAGATCCTCGGCCGGGCCGGTGTGGACGATCAAGCCGCGATCCATGATGTTGACCTCGTCCGCCAGTTCACGGCAGAAATCGAGGTACTGTTCGACCAGCAGCACGGCGATGCCTGCCTGGTCGCGCAGATAGCGGATGGCGCGGCCGATATCCTTGATGATCGACGGCTGGATACCTTCGGTCGGCTCATCGAGCACCAGCAGCTTCGGCCGCATCACCAGCGCCCTGCCGATGGCAAGCTGCTGCTGCTGGCCGCCGGAAAGGTCACCGCCCCGGCGGCCGAGCATCTGCTTCAGCACCGGGAACAATTCGAAGATGTGGCCGGGAATGTTGCGATCGGCGCGCTTCAATGGCGCAAAGCCCGATTCGAGGTTTTCCCGCACAGTGAGCAGCGGGAAGATCTCCCTGCCCTGCGGCACGAATGCGATGCCCGACCGGGCGCGATCATACGCCGCGCTCCGGTCGAGCGCCTTCCCCTCGAAGGCAACACTTCCGCTCGTCAGCCGGTGGTGGCCGACGATCGATCTCATCAAACTGGTTTTGCCGACGCCGTTGCGGCCGAGCACGCAGGTGATCTTGCCCGCGCCGGCCTTCAGCGAGACGCCGCGCAGCGCCTGGGCGGCGCCATAGTGGAGCGTGGCGTTGGAGACTTCGAGCATGGTCAGCGCCTTCTCCAACGCCTGAAGAACGAAAGGTCGAAATGATGAAACGGAACGCGCCAGACCATGATCATCTCCCCAGATAGACTTCGACGACACGCTCGTCGGCCGAGACGAAATCGAGCGAGCCTTCGGACAAGACCGAGCCTTCGTGCAGGCAGGTGACCTTGACGCCGAGCTCGCGCACGAAATGCATGTCGTGCTCGACGACGATGACCGAATGGTCGCGCGCAATATCCTTGAGCAGCCGCGCGGTCTCCTCGGTCTCGGCATCGGTCATGCCGGCGACCGGTTCGTCGACCAGCAGCAGCTTCGGATCCTGCGCCAGCAGCATGCCGATCTCCAGCCATTGCTTTTGTCCGTGGCTGAGATTGGCTGCGATTTCGTCGCGTTTGTCGCCGAGCCGGATGATGCCGAGGATGTCGTCGATCTGCCGCACTTCCGCGGCCGACCGGCGATGGAACAGTGCCGGGAAGATCGAGCGCGGGCCTTTCAGCGCCAGCATCAGATTCTCCTCGATCGTGTGGCTTTCGAAGACGGTCGGCTTCTGGAATTTCCTGCCGATGCCCATCATGGCGATCTCGGCCTCGTCATGTTTCGTCAGGTCGACCTCGCCGTCGAAATAAACCTCGCCCGCGTCGGGCCGCGTCTTGCCGGTGACAATGTCCATCATCGTGGTCTTGCCGGCGCCGTTGGGGCCGATGATCGCGCGCATCTCGCCCTTGTCGAGCACCAGCGACAGATTATTGATGGCGCGAAAGCCGTCGAAGGAAACTGAGACGCCGTCGAGATAGAGGATGGTGTTGCTCTTCGACATCGCTCACTCCGCCGGCTGCGGTTCGGGGCTGGATCCAGACCAGTCGCCAGGCGTTCTCGCGGCACCGCGAACGACCTTCGGCGGCGCCGGGACGTCAGGATCGGTGCCGGCTTCCTCGGCGATGGATGCCGCGCGCAGCGCCTTGGCATTGCCGCGCCAGGAATCCCACATGCCGATAATGCCCTTGGGCAGGAACAGCGTGACGGCGACAAACAGTCCGCCCAGCGCAAACAGCCAGAACTCCGGCAGCACGCCGGTGAACCAGGATTTGCCGGCATTGACCACGAGCGCGCCGATGATCGGCCCGACGATGGTGCCGCGCCCGCCGACGGCCGCCCATACCACGACCTCGATCGAATTGGACGGTTCGAACTCGCCCGGATTGATGATGCCGACCTGCGGCACGTAGAGCGCACCGGCAATGCCGGCCATGACAGCTGACACGGTGAAGGCGAACAGTTTGACGTTCTCCGCCCGCCAGCCGAGAAAGCGCGTGCGGCTCTCGGCGTCGCGCACCGCCATCAGCAGCTTGCCGTATTTTGAACCGACGATTGCCCAGGTGACGTAGACGGCGAGCGCGAGCGTGACGGCGCTGGCCGCGAACAATGCCGAGCGTGTTGCATCGGCCTGCACGTTGAAGCCGAGAATATCCTTGAAATCGGTCAGGCCATTATTGCCGCCGAAACCCATGTCGTTGCGGAAAAACGCGAGCAGCAGCGCATAGGTCATCGCCTGGGTGATGATCGACAGATAGACGCCGGTGACGCGGCTGCGGAAGGCGAACCAGCCGAAGACGAAGGCGAGCAGGCCGGGCACCGCAAGCACCATGATCGCGGCAAACCAGAAATGGTCGAAACCGTACCAGAACCACGGCAATTCCTTGTAGTTCAGGAACACCATGAAATCCGGCAGCAGCGGATTGCCGTAGACGCCGCGCGAGCCGATCTGGCGCATCAGGTACATGCCCATCGCATAGCCGCCGAGCGCGAAGAAGGCGCCGTGGCCGAGCGAGAGGATGCCGCAATAGCCCCAGACGAGATCGAGCGCCAAGGCGAGCAGCGCGTAGCAGAGATATTTCCCGGTAAGCGCGACGATATAGGACGGCACGTAGAACGCACTTGTCGGCGAGACCGCAAGATTGAGCAGCGGCACGACGATGGCGACCGTCAGCAGGATGAAGATCGTGATGTCGATGCGGCGGTCGGCGCCAGCGGCGAAGAAGCGTCCCGTGATCATGCTTCCACCGATCTGCCCTTCAGCGCGAACAGGCCGCGCGGGCGTTTCTGGATGAACAGGATGATGAGGACCAGGACGACGATCTTGCCGAGGACTGCACCGGCATATGGTTCGAGGAACTTGTTGACGATGCCGAGCGAGAAGGCACCGACCAGCGTGCCCCAGAGATTGCCGACGCCGCCGAAGACGACGACCATGAAGCTGTCGATGATGTAGCCGCGGCCGAGATTGGGCGAGACATTGTCGATCTGGCTGAGCGCGACGCCGGCAATGCCAGCTATGCCGGACCCCAATGCAAAGGTCAGCGCGTCGACCCATGGCGTTCTGATGCCCATCGACGCGGCCATGCGGCGGTTGGCGGTGACGGCGCGCATCTGCAGGCCCCAGGGCGTGCGCTTCATCACATAGAGCAGCACCGCGAACACGCCGAGCGAGAATACCAGTATCCAGAGCCGGTTCCAGGTCACGGCAAGCTGGCCGATATCGAACGAACCGGACATCCATGACGGATTGCCGACTTCCTGGTTCGTCGGCCCGAAGATGGTGCGCACGGCCTGCTGCAGGATCAGCGAGACACCCCATGTCGCCAGCAGCGTCTCCAGCGGGCGGCCGTAGAGGAAACGGATGACGCCGCGTTCGATGACGAGGCCGACGAGCGCCGCGACGAGGAAGGCGAGCGGCAGTGCGATGGCCAGCGACCAGTCGAACAGGCCGGGAAAGGAATTGCGGATCACTTCCTGCACGACAAAGGTCGTGTAGGCGCCGAGCATCACCATTTCGCCATGCGCCATGTTGATGACACCCATGACGCCGAAGGTGATGGCAAGGCCAATCGCTGCCAGCAGCAGCACCGACCCCAGCGAAATGCCGTACCAGATGTTCTGGCCAGCATCCCACAGCGCCAGCGTCGAATTGATATTGGCGATCGCCGCCGTCGCCGCGTCCTTGACCGCGCCCTCGGAATTGGCCTCGACGGAGGTGAGCAGGGACAGCGCGTCGCGGTCGCCGCGCGCGCCGATCAGGGCGATCGCCGCCAGCTTGTCGGCCTCCGGCCTGTCCGACACCAGAACGGATGCGGCGCGGGCCTGTTCGAGCAGCGCTTTGACGCTTGCCACCGTTTCGCTGGCGATTGCGGCATCGAGTGGCTCGATATTTGTGGCATCGGGCGTCTTGAACATGGTGTCAGCGGCAGCGATGCGCGCAGCCGGGTCTTTCGCGCCGAGCGTCAGCGTGCCCAAAGCATCGCGGACGGCGCGGCGCAGCGTATTGTTGACCTTGATCTTGGTGATCTCGCCCTTGGCCGCATCGCCGGACTTTTCACCGCTCAGCGGGTCGAGCAGCTCAACGCTACCGCCACCTTCCTTACCGATGAAAACCTGCGAATCGGTCTTGCGGACGTAAAGATCGCCCTCCGCAAGCGCGCCAAGCGGGCGCTCGACGGCGGTATCACCGGTGGCCACGAGCTCGCGCACGACAGCTTCGATCGCCGAAAAATTCGAGGCAGTGGCGAATTTGGCGATGATGGCACGCAGATCCGCTTCGGCAGCATTCGACGGCGACAGCATCCCCAAGAGGAGCAGCAGCGTCAGCCCAATTGCGCGGATGAAGGTCATCGGTTTCTGGAGGCTCTCGAAGGGTTGAAATTCGCGTCCGGGCGGACTCGAGGAG
>NZ_RZTA01000012.1:0-25620 GCF_004023115.1 Mesorhizobium sp. M6A.T.Cr.TU.017.01.1.1 | reverse complement strand
CAGCCCCGGGCGGATCAGTTCGTTCCCTTGCCGCCGCGCTTGCCGGTAGCGACATTGAAGTTGCCGCAGGACAGAGGCGCGCGCCAATCGGAGATCAGGTCCTTGGAATCAGGCAAGTAGTCGGACCACTCGTCGCCCATCACCAGGCCGGGCGTCTGCGAGACGGTCTCGAACTGGCCGTCGGCCTGGATTTCGCCGATTAGCACCGGCTTGGTGATGTGGTGGTTCGGCATCATGGTCGAATAACCACCGGTCAGGTTCGGCACCGAGACGCCGACCACGGCGTCGATGACTTTGTCAGGATCAGTGGTGCCGGCCTTCTCGACAGCCTTCACCCACATGTTGAAGCCGACATAGTGGGCTTCCATCGGGTCGTTGGTGGTGCGCTTGTCGTTCTTGATGAACTTGTGCCAGTCGGCAATGAACTTCGCATTCTCCGGCGTGTCGATGCTCTGGAAGTAATTCCAGGCGGCGAGATGGCCGACGAGCGGCGTGGTGTCGAGACCGGCAAGCTCTTCCTCGCCGACCGAGAAGGCCATGACCGGGATATCCTCGGCCTTGATGCCCTGGTTGCCGAGTTCCTTGTAGAACGGCACGTTGGCGTCGCCATTGACGGTCGAGACGACGGCGGTCTTCTTGCCGGCCGAGCCGAACTTCTTGATCGCCGAGACCTCGGTCTGCCAATCGGAGAAGCCGAACGGCGTGTAGTTGACCATGATGTCTTCGGCGGCGACGCCCTTGGCCTTCAGATAGGCCTCGAGGATCTTGTTGGTGGTGCGCGGATAGACGTAGTCGGTGCCTTCAAGCACCCAGCGCTTCACCGAACCGCCATCCTCGCTCATCAGATAGTCGACGGCCGGAATGGCCTGCTGGTTCGGCGCCGCACCGGTGTAGAACACGTTGCGTTCGCTCTCCTCGCCCTCATACTGGACGGGATAGAACAGGATGTTGTCGAGCTCGCTGAACACCGGCAGCACCGACTTGCGCGACACTGACGTCCAGCAACCGAACACCGCCGCGACCTTGTCCTTGGAGATCAGCTCGCGCGCCTTTTCGGCGAACAGCGGCCAGTTGGAAGCCGGATCGACGACGACCGCTTCGAGTTTCTTGCCAAGCAGGCCGCCCTTTGCATTCTGCTCTTCGATGAGCATCAGCATGGCGTCCTTCAGCGTCGTCTCCGAAATCGCCATGGTCCCCGACAGCGAATGGAGAATGCCCACCTTGATCGTGTCGTCAGCCGCTCTGGCGGGGACGCTCATCAGCAGGCCGGCCGTGACCACGCCTGCCGAAAACATTTTTGTTATTGTCGAGAAACTGCCCCTCATATTTCAAACTCCCAAGCTGGTTGATCGCATCGCAAACAGAACATGCAACGGCTGTGCCAACCGCAGGAGCAAAATTGAGTGGGCTGAGATTTCCTAGCTCTATCAGCCGGTTAATATATTAGCCGCTAAAGATGAGCGCCGCCGCCGGGGTTCTGCTTGAGAGAAAATGACTCGCCGCCGCCTAAATTTTTCTCACATGCCAACTAATGCACTTTTTTTGAGCAACGACACATCGACGATTGCGAACCGTTGCAGCGCTGCAGGAAAATGGGGCAAGTTCGATCTTCAAAAGAGCGACGTCATGGCCCCCAGGATTTCTCGTATTGTCAGCATAGTGCTCCTGGCTGCGGCCACCGGCGGCGCACACGCCGACTTCACCGACGGCAAATTGCCCGACGGCACCTATCACTGCGAAGTCTATCTGCTTGGCATGTTCCTCAGCCTTGGCGATATCACCATCAAAGGAAACGTCTATAGCGGCCCGGTGACCTTCGGGACCGCTCCGCAGGCTTACAATTATCAGATGAATGCAAACGGCGAGATCACCTGGCTAGGCCCGTTGGGCGGCTACACGACCGGCGGCAACTCGATCTCGCTTACGCAAGCCACCCTGGACGGCCAAACCAGCCCATCCTTCGACATCATCATGAAGCAGCCTGACGGCGCCTTCACCGCCTCGACCTGCACCAAGCGTTGAGCGACGGCTCGGGGCCGCCCACCGCGTTACCGGAAGTGTTTCCTCTCATGTCATCCGGGTGTTGCCGAAGCAGCATAGGCAGCGGTGCGCCGCCCCCTATCCCCTTCGAACAATCCTCACATGCATTACCCGCCGCAAATCGGCACTATCTGCACTTCCGGCACAACCGATTGATTTCCCTATCCCTTTCGCAGTGCTGATCGCGCGGCGAGTGGGCCGGATCGGCACTAACGGCACTGGCCAAAGTGCCGGCAGGCGCGATTCCAAGCCTCGCAGCGCGAAGCTAGAGCAAGGGGAGAAGGGGGATTTCTGCCAGCGCATGCCATCGGAGAGGCGACTTGCGCGCTGTCCTGCTATCTGCAAAGTCAGCAAAACGCTGGGAGGGGCAAACAAATGGACGGCGATACCTACAAATTCGTACGGTCGGTTTTTCGTACAAACATTTATGATCCTGGCGGCCCTAATTCTGGTGAGGCAACGAAGCTCTATGAAGGGCAGCAGGCAGATATTTATAAGAGGATATCGCACGCAATTGCGACTTACATGACAGGGATCTACGACGAAGACAGAGCATCTATTAATTCTATCAGGGGAATGGTCGACAACATTATAGAGCATTGTACAAAAGTAGCCCCAGCGTTTGTTAGCGACGTGGACGATAAAATTGTACTCACGGCAAAAATACCCGTGGTGACTAACGCCACACTTGAAGAAACTCGAAGATGGCTCACGGAAAGCAAAGCAAGCCCTGATAAAGGAGACGACGTAATTGCGGCCTTTGCGGCTGGCCTCCTGCATGAGATGCAGCCATTCGCCAGACCGCCGCCCAATCAGTTTCCGGTCCCGGTGTTGATAGAGCTGGGCAGCTATGCCGCCTGGAGAGCTTTGGAGTCTGCACCTCTCGACGAGAACGGGACGATTGCCGACAAAATGGCAACTCTTGCCACCACAGCTAATACATTGCTGGATGACGTGAGAGACCGCGTTGCACTGTCGTCCAATAGCGTTCGAGAAACCACCGAGAGTGTGGTCGAACGCGCGCAGAGCGCTATCGAAGCAGCTCAAAATGCTGCGAAGCAGGCAGGGGCGTTTGAGAATCGCGCCAAGGATCTGAGTGGGCAGATCGATGCATTCCAGGCGACCATTGATGCCAACACGCAAGATGCAGAGGACAAGCTCTCCAGCTTCCTCGACGCTGCCCACGCAAGATCTGCCTATAAGGGAGTAAGGATCTATTGGACCGACCGCGCCAGCGCCTCCTGGTGGGCACTTATGATTTCTGGCTTTGTCTTGTTCATTCTGCTGGTCGCACTGCCGGCGTGGGCTATTTACGATAACGACGCGGTCATTGGGCTGTTGAAGAATCTGACCGAGGCAGCTGGCATTGATGTGGGCAACGTCACAAGTCCGGTGGTCCTGACTGTCGCTACTGTTAGCCGATTGGTGGTTATCACCATTCCGCTGGCGCTTTATTTTTGGCTGATCAGGCTCGTTGTTCGGTTCAACATGAGGTCCATGTTGCTAATGGACGATGCTCGGCAGCGGGCGACCATCATCGAGACCTACTACAAGATGATCGAGCAGCAGGCCGCAACCAAAGAGGACCGCGCTCTGATCCTGCAAGCTCTCTGTAGGCCACCGCCCGGACACGGAAATGACAGCATTGAACCGCCAAATTTCACCGAAGTTATTAACAAGGCAATAGAAAAGCCCTGAGCAAAGGGAGCGGATTGCTATTTTTGTCTGTGTAGCCGAGCGTCGCAAAGACAATGCCCGTGATGAGCGGGCAATCTGCCGAGTTGGTGACCTGTGAATTTACTGTCCGCCGAGACTTTGCCAACGACCGGCCACGCGGTAGAATCGAGCGGGGGAGATTTCCGTTTTGGAACGAAGCGAAGCGTGGTTTGTCGCGATCACCGCGGCGGTGATAGGTTTCATTGCGGGAATGGCTTGGTCCGATCTCGACCATCAAGCAAAATGGCTTTACGATTATCAGACACTCGTCACTGGTACGCTTGCTGTGGCCGCCGCGTTCATCACTGTAAACGCGATGAACAAGACTGAAGAACGCCAACAAAAGCGCCATGAAGAACTGATGAAGCTGAGCTTGCGTCCCGACAAAATGGCTGTGGATAGGGCCGCATACCTTCAAGCGATATTCCAGCAACTCGGAGATGAAACCGACGAGTTCAGCGGGCGAGTCGCGCATAAGTATGCTGCCATTGGTGCTGGAACTCCGGTCGACGAGGACTTGGACGCCGCTATCGCAATTCTTGGAAAATTCCTTGAAGCATTGGAAATGCCGGCGATAACCGATGCAGCAAAATTCTTCAGCCCAAGGATGAACGGAATTTTTGCATTCTTGAATGCCAAGAAGCGTTATCTTCGGGACTGTTATGAAAAATTGAAACAGGTTAGAGGCGTTGAAAATAAAGAAGCGAATAGATCCAAGATCACTTTGATGCGAAGAACGGGCACTGAGTTCGGCGAAATGTCTCGTCACTTGACTGAATTCGCAAACCAACTTGTCTCCCTTTCTGAGGAATACGCTTAGCCTCACCGCTCATCCTCCCTATGCCCGTGGTCGCCGCCTTGGCTTTGCCATTCGATGCGGATGCCGATGCCCCGATAGAAGGTTTCGCCGTTTGATCGGGCCTTCTGGAATTGCTTCATCTGGCCGTCCGGTCCCTCAAAGCTGCGCTCGACCGACTTGGCGAAGCGCTTTTCGAAAGTTGATCGGTTGAAGGCGAAGACGCCCTCGGCCGCCGCGAACTTCTCGAAGGCGTGGTAGAGATCGATCGGTTTTTCCTTACCGGCCGCGTTTATGCGGCGATGACCAAGAACAAGAAACGCGACCAGTCGAAGGTCACCCGGCGAATACGCGCCCCGAAAACCTCTGGGGTCACATCGTCGAGCTGATCCCACCCGACGGCCGTGGTGCCGAGGCCGACCATACGGCCGAAAAATATGAGTGGGACCTGTTCGTGCTCTGCGGCAATCCCAAGGACGCGGCAGTCGGCGCGACCTTCCATGCCGACACGTCGGAGGATGGCTGGTTCGTATGCCCCGACAACATCACCTTCGACCCGGCCGGGCGGCTCTGGGTCGGGACCGATGGCGCCAACGACTTCGATCTGCCGGACGGTGTCTACGGCATCGACACCGAAGGTCCGGCGCGCGGCCTGCCAAAACTGCTCTTCACCTGCCCGCATGGCGCCGAGGCAACCGGCCCCTGCTTCACGCCGGATGGCACGACGCTGTTCCTGTCGGTCCAGCACCCGGCCGAGGACGCCGAGACGCTCGACAAGGCGGAAACGCTGTGGCCCGACTTCAAGGACGGCCAGCCGCCGCGGCCCGCAGTGGTCGCCATCCGCCGCAAAGGATGGCAAGCCGGTCGGCGCGTAGCTCTGGCGCCGACAAAAAGAGGCGCGGAACCTTGCAAGGCTCCGCGCCAGCAGACAGCCGGGAGGGGCTACGGCTAGATGCTCTTAGCCGACATCTGTTCAGCGATATAATCGGCCTGACGGATCGCCAGCGACACGATCGTCAATGTCGGATTTTCAGCACCGCCGGTGGTGAACTGGCTGCCGTCCGACACGAACAGGTTCTTGATGTCGTGCGCCTGGCCATGCTTGTTGACGACCCCGTCGGCCGCCTTTTCGCTCATCCGGTTGGTGCCGAGATTGTGGGTCGACGGATAGGGCGGCGTCGGGAAGGTCCGCGTCGCCCCGACCGCCGCGTACAGCGCCGAGCCCTGCTTGTAGGCGTGGTTGCGCATCGCGGTGTCGTTGGCATGGTCGTCAAAATGGACATCCGCCACCGGCATGCCGTGCTCGTCCTTGATATCGGCATGCAGAGTGATGCGGTTTTCCTCGCGTGGCATGTCTTCGCCGACGATCCACATGCCGGCCATATGGTCGTAGTGGTCGAGCGCCGTGGTGAAGGAACGCCCCCAGCCGCCGGGATCGAGGAAGGCGGCCATGAACGGCAGGCCGAGCGACAGCGTCTCGAGCTCGTAGCCGCCAACGAAGCCGCGCGAGGGATCGTTGCGGGCCTCGTCGCGAATGATACCGGCCATGGTGGTGCCGCGATACATATGCACCGGCTTGTCGAAGATGCCGTAGACCGAGCCCGTGGTGTGGCGCATGTAGTTCTTGCCCACCTGCCCCGACGAATTGGCAAGACCGTCGGGAAACTGGCTCGATGCTGAATTGAGCAGCAGCCGTGGGCTCTCGATCGAGTTTCCGGCGACGGCGACGATGCGGGCCTTCTGTTCCTGCAGTTTGCCGTCTTTGTCGGCATAGACGACGCCGGTCACCTTGCCTGACGCATCGTGGTTGATCTTGATAGCCATGGCATTTGGCCTGACCTCGAGATGGCCGGTCGCCTCGCCCTTCGGGATTTCGGTATACAGGGTCGACCACTTGGCGCCCCATTTGCAGCCCTGGAAGCAGAAGCCGGTCTGCTGGCAAGCATTGCGGTCGTCGCGCGGCTCGGAGTTGATCGCCATCCGGCCGGTGTGGCACTCCTTGTAGCCGAGCTTGTCGGCGCCGGCCTTCATCACCTTGAAGTTGTTGTTGCCGGGAAGGCCTGGGATGTTGTTGGTGAGTGTCACGCCGAGCTTGTCTTCGGCCTTTGCGTAGTAGGGCTCCAGGTCGGTCAGCGTGATCGGCCAATCGAGCAGGTTGGCGCCTTCCAGTTTTCCGTAGGTCGAAAGCGTTTTGAATTCGTGCTCCTGGAGGCGCAGCGAGGCGCCTGCCCAGTGCGTGGTCGAACCGCCGACCGACTTGACGATCCAGGCCGGCAAGTTTGGAAAATCCTTCGCCACCCGCCAGTCGCCCGAGGTCGTGCGCTTGTCCGTCCAGGCGAGCTGAGCGAATGAATCCCACTCGTCGTTGATGAAATCCTCGTATTCGTGGCGGCCGCCCGCCTCCAGGATGACGACATCGATGCCCTTCTGGGCGAGCTCGTTGCCGAGCGTGCCGCCGCCGGCGCCCGAGCCGATGATGACGACCACGCCATCGTTCTTAAGATCAAATGGTGCTGCCATGGTTTCCTCCCACGATGTCTGTTGTGTGCGGTTGCGACGAGAGGGCTCAGAGCCACTCGATGTCGTCGAAACCGCGCGCCATGTAGCCGCCCTTGGAGTAGGACTCGCCTTCGTAGCCAAAAATCGGCCAGACCTCCTTCTGGTTGTAGAGGCCGACGACAAGTCCGCCGCGGACCGTCTGGAAGAACGGCGTGTCCTCGATCTCTCTCAGCACAGCAACGCGCTGCTCCTCCCAGCCGAGGCCGGTGTAGCCGTCCTTGCCAGACTTCAAGTCGAGATCAGCGATGCCCTTTTCGATGAGATCCTTGTGGGCCGGATCTTTGCCGGCCTGCTCATCGTGGGCCTTGACGGCGATTGCGTAATACTTGTCAGGCACTTGATCGTGCGGGTAGATGTCGCGCGCCATCTGGATCAGGGTCGCCAGGGTTTCAGGCTTGAGCGCCGATGTCTCAAGGCCCCAGGCATGTTGCGGGCTGATGACGGCGCTGCCTGAAATGACCAGCAATGCGCCGACACCGCCGCGTTTCAGCAGCTCGCGGCGCGACAGCCCGGGCTTGCTTTCGTAAATCGTGACCATTTCTTCCTCCCTTGCTTGCTATTTGCACCGTGAAGGTGCCGTGGCTGGCGCCGCGCAGGTCGGCGCGGCCGCGATGTCTCCTATTTGAACCGGCCCCGACGCTGCAGGACCTCGATCTTGTAGCCGTCGGGATCCTCGATGAAGAAGAAGCGCGCGAGCAGCGCTCCGTCGCGGTTGAACTCGACGATCTTTTTCGGGTTCAGGCCAAGCGCGCCAAGCCGGTCGTGTTCGCTGTCCAGATCGATGACCGAAACCGCGAGATGGCCGTAGCCGTCACCGAGCGCATAAGGCTCTTCACGGCCCTTGTTGACGGTGAGCTCGAGCTCGAGCTCCGCCTCGGCATTGCTCAGATAGACGAGCGTGAAAGTATCGAAATCGAGCCGTTCGGCGACATCCATCCCAAAGGCTTTCCAGTAGAAATCGACGGACCGGGCCTCTTCCAGAACCCGGATCATGGTGTGGATTGCCTTCGCCAAATGACACTCCCTTGCAGCAGCGCCATATGCGCGTCGGAATGATTATGCGCGCGTTTCGGCAAAGATGGTGGCAGCCGATTACCACGCGCTAATCTAACGACCGCGTGGCATACTGCTTAAGGACGAAAGTCCGATTGCTGTTTTCCGCTTTCCAGCTGAAGATAATTGGTCACGATAGGCACTGCTCAAAGGCGCGAATCACTGCTGATTGCGCCCAAAAATCAACAAGAATGGCCAAAGCCAACAAGAAGGGAGGTAACCGATGTGCAGGGTTTTTGCCGGGCAGGATCCGGAGGGCTATCGACAGATCAACCGATCGATCCGTATCGACGGGCACTCGACCAGCATCCAGCTCGAGGCGACGTTCTGGGCTTTGCTCGACGAGATCGCCGACAGCCAGGGTCTGACGACCCCGAAATTCATCTCGAAGCTCTATGACGAGGCTATCGAGATCAACGGCCAGATTCCGAACTTCGCGTCGATGTTGCGCACGACCTGTGCTCTCTATCTGAAAGGCCATCGGCCAGGCATCGAAGAACACACGACGCCTAAGCGGCAAGCAGCTTAGCTGTCGGCTGCAACATCGAGCGCCAGCCGGGTCATGTCAGTGAAAAGCGCCTGGCGCTCGGAATAGTCGGTTTGCTCGCCGGTCACCACATTGTCGACGACGGTCAGCAATGACAGCGCCCGGGCGCCGAAATGCGCCGCGATGCGATAGAGCGCGCTGGTCTCCATATCCACCGCGAGCGCGCCTTCAGCCTGCACCTCGGCAAAGCGGGTCCGTCCCTGGGGATGATAGAATATGTCGCTGCAGGCCGTCAGCCCGGCCTGATGCTCGATGTCGAGTTCGGCAGCCTTGGCCAAGGCGCGGACGAATAGTGCCGGATCGGGGGCGGCAACATCGTTGTAGAGCCCGAAAACCTGACCGCTCTCTGCACTCTCACCTCGTACCGACTGCGAGATCACCAGGCTGCGCAGTTTCAGCCCGGCGGTCAGAGCGCCACAGGTACCGGTGCGGATCAGCGTCCTGACGCCGTAGAAATCGAGCAGCTCATGCACGTAGATCAGGAATGACGGGACACCGATGCCCGTTGCCTGGATGCTGACGGGCTTACCGCGAAACAGGCCGGTAAAGCCGAGGGCCTCCCTGCGACGGTTGACGCAGCGCGGCGCCTCCAGAAAGGTTTCCGCCATCCATTCGGCGCGCTGCGGATCGCCTGGCAACAGCACTGTTGCGGCGTAATCACCCTTGCCTGCCTCGTTGTGCGGCGTCACGGCATGCTCCCCAACCCGCCGTCCGTTTCACCCGCAATCATGGCAGCCTCGCGTCATTACGCAAGTGCGAGATTAGCAAACCCTAAGATTCAAGCACATCCTTCACGATTGTGGCCAGTTGCTTGAGCGAAAACGGCTTCGGCAGGAAACCGAAATGCGCGTCTGCCGGCAGGTTTTTGGCGAACGCATCCTCGGCGTAGCCAGAAACGAAGACGAATTTGATGTCCGGTTGCCGCTTGCGCAATTCGCCAAGCAGCGTCGGCCCGTCCATTTCAGGCATCACCACGTCGGAAACGACGATGTCGACCTTGCCGCCAAGCGCCTCGAAGACTTCCAGCGCCTCGACGCCCGAGGACGCTTCGTGGACAGTGTAGCCGCGCGACGTCAACGCTCGCATGCCGCCCATGCGCACGGCATCCTCGTCCTCGACGAGCAGCACCGTGGCCGAGCCCGACAAATCCTTGGCTGCGTCGGCGATCTTTGCCGGCGCAGCCGGCGCCTCGCCGGGTTCGCCTGCCTTTCTCGCCTCTGCAATGTAGCGCGGCAAGAAGATGCGGAACACGGATCCCTTGCCGACTTCGGAATCGCAGAAGATGAAGCCGCCCGTCTGCTTGATGATGCCGTAGACCATGGACAGGCCGAGGCCGGTGCCCTTGCCGACCTCCTTGGTGGTGAAGAAAGGTTCGAAAATCTTCTTGAGCACTTCGGGGGCGATGCCGCTGCCGGTGTCTTCGACTTCGACCACGACATAGTCGGCCGGCGCAAGCTCTCGGTAGGAAAGGCTCCTGCTCTCCTCGGTGGTCACGTTCCGGGTGCGCACGGTGAGGTCGCCGCCGGCCGGCATCGCATCGCGCGCATTGACCGCCAGATTGACCACCACCTGCTCGAACTGCCCGATATCGACCTTCACCGGCCACAGGTCGCGGCCATGATCGACCTTCAGCTTGATGTCGTTGCCGACCAGGCGGGCCAGCAGCATCCGGAGATCGGCAAGCACATCGGTCAGGTTGAGCACCTCCGGCCGCAGCGTCTGCTTGCGTGAGAAGGCCAGAAGCTGCCGCACCAGCGACGCCGCCCGGTTGGCATTCTGCTTGATGTTCATGATGTCCGGGAAGGACGGGTCCGACGGGCGGTGGTTGGTCAACAAAAGGTCCGACGCCATGATGATGGCGGTCAGCACATTGTTGAAGTCGTGGGCAATGCCGCCGGCAAGCTGGCCGACCGCCTGCATCTTCTGGCTTTGCGCCATCTGGCCCTCGAGCGCCTTCTGCTCGGTGGTTTCGACGGCGTAGACGATGGCCGATTCTTCGGCGCCCTCGCTGGTGCCGTCGGCAACCGCGTTGACGTAGAAGCGCATGTGCCGCTCCTCATTGCCGGGCAGCAGCGTATCGATCGGTTCGATGTCGGCCTGCCGTTGTCGCGCCTTTTCAAACGCCACGGCAAAGGCGGGCCGGTCGCGCTCATGGATCACCGTGTCCAGCCGCACGCGCCGATCGACCGCGTCCCCATCGACGACCGAGGAAAACAGCGACAGGAAAGGCGCGTTGGTGCGCAAGATGCGCCCGCCGTTGTCGACAGCCGCTATTGCCATCGGCGTCGAATTGAAGAAGCGGGTGAAGCGGATCTCCGAGGCGCGAAGATCGGCGGAAGCGTCCTCGCCTTGCGTCCGGTTGAGCACGATGGTGCGCGTCGGACCGTTGACGCCCTCGCGGCTGGCCGACACCCGATGCATGAAACGCACGGGCAGCGCCTCGCCCTTCACTGTCGTCAGATCGAGATCGATGACCGCGTTGCGCGTGGTGCCGGGATCGGCCTTGACCGAGCGGACCAGCGCCATGCCGTCGCCGGCGACGATCTCCGGAAGCGTGACGGCACCGGGCGTGAAGCTCGTCAGGTCGATGCCCAGCCACTCCGCAAGCGTGGCATTGATGTAAGTGACGCGCCCTTCCTGGTCGGCCGAAAAGAAGCCGGCCGGCGCATGGTCGAGATGGTCGATAGCCTTTTGCAGGTCGAGGAAGAACCGCTCCTGCTCGGCCCGTTCTTCCGAGATGTCGGCGAGTTGCCAGGCGAGCAAAGGCAGCCGCTGGCCCGGGACGCTGAAGGCGCGGGCGCGGGCGCGATACCAGCGCGCGCCCGGCTCGGCGCCGGGTCGAATGGATTGAGCAAGCCGAAACTCCCCGTCGCCGGGCTGGCCGTCGCGCAGGCCGGAGGCGAGCCGGTATATGGTCACCGAGGCCTCGGGAACATCGGACAGCAACCCTTCGACCGTCTTGAGATCCGCCGCCGACGCCGCGCCCGTCATGTCGGCATAGGCCCGATTGGCGTAAACGACACGCCCTTTGGTGTCGGTGACGAGAAGACCTTGCGACATTGAATCGACGAAGGCTTTCGACAGCTCGTCACTCGTCGAGCGCGGTGTGATCTGCACGAAGCCGATGGCGGTGGCGAACAGGAAGCCGACGCCGATCATCGCCAGCACACCAAGCATTCCAAGCAGGAATGGATCGCCAAGACGCTCGCGGAAAAGGCCGAAGACGATCGCGGCGCCCGTCAAGACAACGATGAAGATGATGAGCCGGGTTACCGCACCCGGTCGCGTGTTCTGGTCGACGATCGGTACCGGATAGAAATCGCCGCGCGCTTCCTTGGCCATGTGCCCCCTGCTCGTGAATTCCGGTACTTGCCCCTGCCCGGTTGAATCACATTCTCAAGGTCCGGAAAAGGCCTTGGCGGCAAATGTCCGCTAAAAATGAGGCCGTTCGGCGCCCGGTGTGGTGAATTCGAAATTCGCGTCACCTTGCTGCAGCGCCAGGCGAATTTTCGGATTCGTCACACCAGCAACTTGCTGAAAATCCAGTGTGGTGTTTCAAGCTGTTCACGAAGCATGAAAGGCAACTTGCAGTGGCCTGCCGCAACAGTTTAGTGTCGCGTCTTCTTCGAAAGACGATTGGGGGCACCAATGCTGCAGTGGCTGGATAGCGTGGCGGGTCCTGGTTATGCCGCGGCGATCCTGTGGACGCTTGTCGCGCTTGTCCTTTTGGTCATCATTCTCCTTATCATCAAGCTGATCCGCAATCTGACCTTCGGAACATTCGTCGCCGGCGGCAGGAACCGCAAGACACGATTGGCCGTCATGGACGCCACCGCTGTCGACAGTCACCGCCGGTTGGTGCTGGTGCGCCGCGACGATATCGAGCACCTGCTGCTGATCGGAGGTCCGACCGACGTCGTCGTCGAACGCGACATCAGGCTGTCGGCGCTGCGCCGTCCTGCACTGACCGGAGATGGCGGCGGCCATCAGCTGGCACCGCGGCCGCCAGCCCCTCAACCCGCTCCTGCGCCAGTGAGGCAAGCACCGCCTCCGCAGCCGGTAAGCGCGGCCCCAACGCCTGTCCGGCCCTATCAGACGGCGCAGGCGCCGAAGCCAGCAGCGCAAAGCCATCAGTCGGCGACCATCACGCCGCTGCCCGCCTACGGATCGGCGAACGCCAATGCCGTTCGACACGCGCCATCGCCGGCAAGACAGGATTCCCCGGCAAGGCAGGATTCTATCGACGATACGTTGATGAGGGAACTCGAGGTCTCGCTTGACGAGCCACAGCCCGCCAAGCCGGAGAGTAAGCCGGCGGCAAAGGTTCCGCCGTCTCTCGATGACGAGATGACGAAGCTTCTCGGCGAGCTCTCCAGCCAGAAACGGTAACCGGCCAGGAACCGGCCCAGCGAATAGCCAACAAAAATGGCCGGAGACCGGCCATGACAAAGTTCGCTATTGACCGCTTTTTAGACGCCTCGCCTGTGCTTCAGTCGTCGCGGTAGACCTTCTCGCGGCGCTCGTGGCGCTCCTGCGCCTCGATCGACAAGGTCGCGATCGGACGCGCATCGAGCCGCTTCAGCGCGATGGGCTCGCCGGTTTCCTCACAATAGCCGTAAGTGCCTTCATCAATGCGCTGGAGCGCGGAATCGATCTTTGAAATGAGTTTTCGCTGGCGATCGCGAGCGCGAAGTTCGATGGCGCGGTCGGTTTCCGAAGAGGCGCGATCGGCGAGATCGGGGTGGTTGGCGTTTTCCTGCTGCAGGATTTCGAGGGTTTCGCGCGCTTCGCGCAATATGTCGTTCTTCCAGGTGACGAGCTTCAGGCGAAAGTAGGATTTCTGCCGCTCGTTCATGAACGGCTCGTCTTCGGAGGGTACGTAATCGGCGGTAACGATGTCGTTCATTCGACTCACCCAAACTGCCCCAATTTTGGCGCCTATATATTCGCGGAGCGAATGCTGCACAAGCGTAATCGACGACAGTTTCACGCAATTGTTAATGTCGGGCAAAACGGCACTGGCCGCATCATTCGCATGAAGGGCGCGGCCGAATTCGTTTATGATTCGTTGGGTTTGAAGGGTATCAGCCATTGTGCAAGAGAGCTTTCTCATGGCTAATCCTGCAGCGCCTTTTGACGAGTTTCGGTGTTAGGCACAAGCGAGGGGCCGGTGAGCAAGCTTTATCTGTTGAGGCATGCGAAGGCTGGATGGGCCCTGCCGGGCATGCGCGATTTCGATCGTCCGCTCGACGCATCCGGCCTCGCCGACGCCGAAACGATGGGTGCGGTCATGCGGGCCCGCAACTACATTCCGGACCTCACGCTTTGCTCCAAAGCAAAGCGAGCGCTGCAAACGCTGGAAGGCCTTGCCGGTCACACCGATACCGGCCGGGTCCTGTTCCTGGACGCGCTCTACAGCGAGGATGCCGCCTTCTATCTCAACATCATCCGCGGCAATGGCGGGCCAGGCTCGCTGCTCGTCATCGGCCACAACCCGATGACGGAAGATCTCACTATCGCGCTTTCGGGCGACGGCGAAGAGGCTGCGAAGGGAATGCTAAACCACGGCTTCCCGACCGCCGGCCTTGCGGTCGTCCGTTTTCCAAGCAGTCTTGCCGACGCCGCGCAAGGCACCGGCTATCTCGAAGCCTTCTTGACGCCGGTTGATCTCTGACGCCGTTTCAAATCCAGGTGGCAGCGTCTATATCGGAGCGTACCGAAGCCCCGAGAGAACCGATTTGGCATCATCGCTGACCACTTTCACCGACGAGGCGAAGATTGCCCTGGATACGCTGTCGGGGCGCGCTACAGGGCTTTTTTCGCCGTCGCTGCGCCTCGGCGTTACCGGCCTTTCTCGCGCCGGCAAGACGGTGTTCATCTCGGCCTTTGTCCACAATTTGCTCCATGGCGGGCGCTTGCCGCTATTCGCCGCGCAGAAATCGGGACGCATCGCCCGTGCCTTCCTCGAAGAGCAACCGGATGATGCGGTACCGCGATTCCAGTACGAGGATCATATCGCGGCCCTCGTCAACGACCGCCTCTGGCCGGATTCGACACGTGCCATTTCCGAACTGAGGCTCACCATCGAATATGAATCGGCCTCCGGCTGGAGCCGCATGTTTTCATCAGGCAGAGTGTCGGTCGATATCGTCGACTATCCCGGAGAATGGCTGCTCGACCTGCCGCTGCTCGGCAAATCCTACGGCGATTTCTCACGCGAAGCCTTCGAGATGGCCGTGCTGCCGGTGCGCGTCGACCTTTCGCAGGAATGGCGCGCGCTCTCCGCCGCAGTCGACCCGAAGGCGGACGCCGACGAAATGACGGCGCGCCGCCTCGCCGAGAGCTTCGCCGCCTATCTCAAGGCATGCAAGCTCGACGAGCGGGCGCTTTCGACCTTGCCACCCGGCCGTTTCCTGATGCCCGGCGATCTTGAGGGCTCACCGGCGCTGACCTTCGCGCCCTTGCCGGACCTGAGCGAGCGGCGGGCGCGTTCGGGGTCGCTGCAGGCGATGATGGAGCGCCGCTACGAGGCCTACAAGACGCATGTCGTAAAGCCGTTCTTTCGGGAGCACATCACGCGCCTTGACCGCCAGATCGTGCTGATCGACGCCCTGCAGGCCTTGAACGCAGGCCCCGGCGCGATGGCCGATCTCGAACGCGCGGTGACCGAAATCCTCGCCTGTTTCCGCCCCGGCCGCGGCAATTTCCTGACAGACTTTTTTTCAAGGCGCATCGACCGCATATTGGTGGCGGCGACGAAGGCGGACCATCTGCATCACGAAAGCCACGACCGGCTGCAGGCGATCGTGCGGCGTCTTGCCGACCGTGCCGTGGCGCGGGCAAATTTCACCGGCGCCGATGTCGACGTGGTCGCCCTGGCGGCCGTGCGCGCGACCCGGGAGGGCACGGTCAAGCAAGGCCGTGAAACACTGCCGGTCATCATCGGCATACCGTTGAAGGGTGAAAGGATCAACGGCGAAGCATTTGATGGAAATACCGAAACAGCCATATTTCCCGGCGACTTACCGGAAAAAATTGATGCAGTGTTCGATGTCTCTGGACTAGGCCATCGGCAGGGCAACGACGACCCGGCGATCCGCTTTGTGCGCTTTCGCCCGCCAAAGCTCGAACGCACCGCTGAAGGCGTCACGCTGTCGCTGCCGCATATCAGGCTCGACCGCGCCCTGCAGTTCTTGATCGGAGATCATCTGGCATGACCGCGCCCCGCAAGCCGGCGGCATTTCGCATCGAGCCGGAAGCCGCGCCGAGGGAGGAACAGGCATCCTTGCGCCAGCCCGACGCCCCGTCAGCGCGAAAGCCACGCGCGGTGAAGACGGATGGCGGGGTCGTCGTGCCGGCCGAGATCGACGTCTTCGACGAGCCCGACATCGTCGTCGCCGAACCGCCGCCAGCGATCGCGACGCGGAAGCGTTCGTTGTTCGGCAGCCTGTTCTTCGGCGCATTGGGCGTTCTGGTTTCGCTGGCTGTCGGACTTTGGACCGACCAGCTGATTCGCGATCTGTTCGCGCGCGCCGAATGGCTGGGCTGGCTGGCCGCCGGGATGGCCGTGATCGCGGTGCTGGCGCTTCTGGTCATCCTTGTCCGCGAATTCCTGGCGATCGCCCGCCTCGCCGAGGTTGAAAAACTTCAGAAGCGGGCACTCGATGCCATCGCCCGCGACGACCCGAAAGCCGCTCGTGCAGTGGTCGACGAACTCTCGGCCTTTGTCGCGGCCAAGCCCGAAACCGCGGCAGGCAGACGCGCGCTGGCTGAGCAGCGCGACGAGATCATCGACGGTGGCAATCTGGTGCGCCTGGCCGAGACCGAGATCCTCGGCCCGCTCGATGCGCGCGCCAAGGTTATGATCCTCGAAGCGGCAAAGCGTGTGTCGCTGGTGACGGCGGTCAGCCCTCGCGCCCTGGTCGACGTCGCCTATGTCGTGTTCGAAGCAGGCCGGCTGATTCGCCGCCTGTCGGAACTTTATGGCGGCCGGCCGGGCACGCTGGGGTTCTTCCGGCTGGCGCGCAGCGTTCTCGCCCATCTGGCGGTGACCGGCTCGATCGCCGTTGGCGACAGTTTCGTGCAGCAGATCGTCGGCCATGGCCTCGCTGCCCGGCTCTCGGCAAAACTTGGCGAAGGCGTCGTCAACGGCATGATGACCGCACGCATCGGCATTGCGGCGATGGAAACCGCGAGGCCCCTGCCCTTCAGCGCCACGAGACGGCCCGGCATGGGTGATTTCCTGTCCGCCCTGACATCGTTTGCGACAAAAAAGCAGAAGGAAACGTCCGCTTCCGATACGTGACAATTGCCTACAGCGCTGCGTCCTTTTGGACGCGCAAAGGACGTTGTAGCGCTTTGATTCTGCGGATGATCCCCAACGCAAATCGATTCTGATTTTCGGGTCACGCGCTAGCGGTGACGAAGCATTAACCAATCTTGTCCATGGTCGGACGGGTTCCAAACCAGTCTCTTTGTTGCCGGGTGTCGTCGATGAAAAGCGTGATCTTGTCTAGCGTCCTGCCCCTGGCAGTCGTGGTTTCAACTACTGCCGGCCTGGTCGAAAAGACCTTTGCAGCAGAACCGGACAAGCAGTTCTTTCAATCGGTGGAAGGCAAATGGGTCGGCCCGGGAGAAATCGTCGCCGGCAAGTACAAGGGGACGAAATTCACCTGCAGCTTCACCGGCTCGACACCTGACGGCAAGATCGGCATGTCGCTCGACGGCGGTTGCCGGGTCGGCATGTTCACCCAGCAGATGTCGGCGACAATCCAGCACAAGGGCCGCGAAGGCTATAAGGGCAGCTTCATGGGCGGTGCCGCCGGTTCCGGTCTCGACATCGTCGGCGGCAACGTGGTCAGCGCCAACAAAGTCGTCTTCACCATCAACCGCAACCAGCTGCGCGGCGTCATGCAGGCTCTTGTCCCCAACGACAATTCGATGACGGTGACGGTCGCGGTGCGCGTCGACAAGCAATTGGTGCCAGTCATCGGCATGAAGCTGAAGCGGGTCGATACGCTCGAAGTCGGCTCCATCGCGCCGAACTGAGCGGCTATTTGCACCGGCAGGCCGTGCGATGCCCTACTCTGGCTGCAAAAAAGCGGCAGCCACGGCCACCGCTTTTTGCAAAACTCAAATCGATGCTCAGCTCTTGATGGCAGTGGTCAGCTCATCGTAGGCCTTGCAGGCCTCGTCGGCCGTCGTAGTGCCTTGAAACTTGGTCGTGATCGCCTGGACCTTGGCGGTGAGATCGGCTGCCTTGGCCGGATCCTTGGTAATTGCCTCCTGAAGGGCAGCAGTCATGTCCTGAGCCTTCTTAGTCAGCATTTCGGTCGTGCATTCAGGTGCCTTCGAACAGGCCGAGCCGGCAAGTGCCGCGATGCCGACGGCAACAAGCAAAAACGTCTTCATGTCAGTCTCCCTCAAAAAGGGCCGCGACTTGATCGTCGCTCGCCCTCCACTGGCCGAAGCCGGGCGTCCTTAGCGCCCGATTGCCGAAACAAGCAACGCGGCCGGCGCATAAACTTGTGGAGCGCGCCTGCAACACTGCCGCACCGGTTTCCGGATTCGGACTGTTCGATTTCCGCCGAAGCCCCTATCTTGGCCGCTCGATGCCGCAGCGCGTGCAGCGGTCCTTAAAAAGAACGGAACGGCAGGCATGGCGGCAGAAGCAGCGGGCAGCGATCTGATCCACGTGGTGGCGCTGCTCGCCGCAGGTGTTGTCGCCGTGCCGATCTTCAAGCGCATGGGGCTTGGTTCCATCCTTGGCTATCTGGCGGCCGGCGTGGTCATCGGCCCGTTCGGCATCGGCATCTTTTCCGAATCGGAAGCCATTCTTCACGTCGCCGAGCTCGGCGTCGTCATGTTCCTGTTCATCATCGGGCTGGAGATGCAGCCGTCGCGGCTGTGGGGCCTGCGCCGGGAGATATTTGGTCTCGGCGCGCTGCAGGTCGGCGTCTGCGCGCTGTTGCTGACCGGCGTCGGACTGGCGGGAGGTTTTCCGATCGCGCAATCCTTCGTCGCCGGCGCCGGCTTCGTGCTGACCTCGACGGCGATCGTCATGCAGCTCCTGGAAGAACGTGGTGAGATCGCCGTGCCCAAAGGCCAGCGCATCGTCTCTATCCTGCTACTCGAGGACCTGGCGATCGTGCCGCTGCTGGCCCTGATCGCCTTCCTGGCACCGGGCGGCGCCGATATGAGCTTGACCCAGCGGCTGACGGAGGTGGGCATCGGCCTTGCGGCCATCCTCGGGCTGGTGCTGGCCGGGCGTTTCCTCCTCAATCCGTTCTTCCGCGTCCTGGCGGATGCCCGCGCCCGCGAGGTGATGACCGCAGCCGCCCTTCTGGTTGTTCTGGGGTCGGCGCTTGCCATGCAGCTCAGCGGCCTATCGATGGCGATGGGCGCTTTCCTGGCCGGCGTGCTTTTGTCGGAATCCACCTTCCGCCATCAGCTCGAGGCCGACATCGAACCGTTCCGCGGCGTGCTGCTCGGGCTGTTCTTCCTTGCGGTCGGCATGTCGCTCAACCTGCAAGTGGTCGTCGAGAACTGGCGGCTCGTCGCCGTCTACGTCGTCGCCTACATGGTGATAAAGGCGATAGGCATCTATCTCGTCGCCCGCATCCTCAAGGCTGGTCACCGGGAAGCGATCGAGCGTGCCGTCTTCATGGCGCAAGGCGGCGAATTCGCCTTCGTTCTCTATTCCGCCGCCGCGACCGTCGGCATCATCGACAGCCAGGCCAATGCGACCCTGACGGCGATCGTCATCATCTCCATGGTGCTGACACCGCTGGCCACCCTGGCATTACGGTATTTGACGCCGCGCGACGAGCAGTCGCTCGAAGGCGTCGACATCGCCGACGGCCTTACCGGCAGCGTGCTGATCATCGGCTTCGGCCGCTTCGGCCAGATCGCCAGCCAGCCGCTGCTGTTGCGCGGGATCGATGTGTCGATCATCGACAATGAGGTCGAAATGATCCAGGCGGCGGCCGATTTCGGTTTCAAGGTCTATTATGGCGACGGCACGCGGCTCGACATTCTGCGCGCCGCAGGCGCCGGCCGCGCGCGCGCCGTGTTGATCTGCGTGGACAAGCCCGACGTCGCCGTCCGCATCGCAGAGCTCATCAAGGCGGAGTTTCCCCTGCTGACCGTGCTGGCACGCGCCTTCGACCGCGGAACCGCACTGCAGTTGATACGTGCCGGCGTCGATTTCCAAATTCGCGAAACCTTCGAATCAGCGCTTGTCTTCGGCGGCTCTACACTGGAGGCGCTGGGCGTCGACCCGGCGGAAGTCGCCGAGGTGATCGAGGATGTCCGCCACCGCGACGCCGCCCGTTTCGAGTTGCAGCTTGCCGAAGGCGTTCGCGCCGGAGCGCGCTTCCTCAAGGGCAATATCGGCACGCCCATTCCGACCCCGCTCAGCCAGCCGCGCCGCACCGGTCAGGCGCTTAATGAAGAGACCGCCGACGTTCTGCATAAATCCGAGCCTGCGGACTAAACACGTGGAGCAAATAGATGACCGAACTGGACGAGCGCGCGCTTTCCGTCACCAAATTCTGGCGTGACGCCGGGACGGATGCATGGTTCGAGAAGCATGACGCCTTCGACGCAGAGTTCCGCAACCGGTTTCTCGATCTGCATTACGCTGCCGCACGGCGTGAATGTGACGACTGGTCGGAGCATGCCGAAGGCTCACTGGCGCTGATGATCCTGCTCGACCAATTCCCGCGAAACTGCTTTCGTGGCACCGGCCATATGTATGCCACCGACCCGCTGGCAAGGCATTTCGCCGAAAAGGCGATCGCCGCCGGCCAGGATCTGGCGCTCGACGAAGACCTGCGCGCCTTCCTCTATTTGCCGTATGAGCATTCGGAGCATCTCGCCGACCAGCTCAAATCGATGGACCTCTTTACCGCCAAAGCCCAATCCAACCTGAAATATGCGGTCGAGCACCTGGAGATCATTCAGCGCTTCGGCCGCTTTCCGCATCGAAACAGAATGCTTGGCCGCGAGACGACGCCGGAAGAACAGGTCTTCCTCGACGGGGGCGGATTTTCCGGCTGAGCTCAGTGCGTCGGACCCAAAAGTGGCTACCGGTCTTGCGTCCGATGCTTAGGCCCGCCACCAATCCCGACCAGACGGCAATTGCTCGATGCCGGCGCTGTCGAGAGCGGCAAGCCGCTCCTGTACGCTTCTGCCGCCGACGGTGAGGCCGGGCGCGATCTCGGCCAGCGGTGCCAGAACGAAGGCGCGCTCCAGCATGCGCGGATGCGGCACTTCCAGCCCGGTTTCGTGGATGATCCGATCGCCGAACACCAGAATGTCGATGTCGATCAGGCGTGGACCCCAGCGCTCCTCGCGCACCCGCTTCAGTCTGCGCTCGACGTCGAGGCAGAGATCGAGCAATGCATGTGGTGCGAGAGCAGTCGAAATTTCGGCAGCCACATTGAGAAAATCCGGCTGGTCGAGCTTGCCCCAAGGTGGCGTGCGGTAAAGCGAGGAGACGACGACGACGCGCGTGTTCTCGTCGGCGTCCAGCATGCGCAGCGCCGCGCCCATCGACCTTGCCGGGTCGCCGAGATTGCCGCCAAGGCTAAGGTAAACCGTGTTATTCGGGCCAGACAACGGTCACCTCGACATGATCGAGCACGCCGGGCACCGGCGCGTTCGGCTTGCGCACAGTGATCTCGGCCTTTTTGATCTGGGGAAACCGGGCCGTCAGCGCCCGGGCCACCTCCAACGCCAGCGCTTCTATCAGAAAACGCCTCTCCCCGGTTATGATCCTTTCGATCACCCCGAAGGCGATACCATAGTGGACGGTATCCTCGATGGAATCATCGACCAGCGCGCGGCCGGGTTCGACGGTGAGCGCAGCGTCGACATAGAAGCGCTGGCCGAGTGTCTCCTCCTCATCCAGCACGCCGTGCCGGGCGAAGAAGGCGCAGTTCTTCATGCGGATGACATACATCGCTCAGCGTCCCGCTCGATTAGAGCGAGGCGCGTCCACTTGGATGCACAAAACGACGCTCTAACGCTTTAAATCTACGCATAGGATCGAAAATCGATTCCGATTTTCGAGCCTATGCGGTGGTTTCACGCGCCAGCATAGCATCCGCAAGCGCCAGCGCATCCACATTGATTGCGACATCGTGGACGCGAAAAAGCTGCGCGCCCTTGAGTCTCAGGATGACGCTCGTCGCCGCTGTTCCGGCACCCCTGGCCGAGGCGTCGCGGCCGGTGACAGCGCCGATGAAGCGCTTTCGCGATGTGCCCGCCATCAGCGGAACGCCCAAGGCATCGAGTTCGGAAAACCGTGCCATCAGGTCGAGATTTTCCTCCGCTGTTTCCTTGGCGAAGCCAAATCCCGGATCGAGCACGATTTGGTCGTCGGCAACGCCGCTTCGCCGGGCGATTTCCAACGATTTTCTGAGGAAGAAAAGCTGATCCTCGATCACGTCGGGCAGTTTTTGCCGGTCACGCCCGGTGTGCATGATGATAAGCCCGGCGCCGGTCTCGGCCGCGACCCGCGCGATGCCGGGCTCGCGCTGCAGACCCCAGACATCGTTGACGATGTGGGCGCCGGCGGCGACGGCAAGCCGGGCGGTGTCCTCGCGATAGGTGTCGACCGAAATCAGCGCCTTGCCAAGCCTGGCCAGCGCCTCGATGACTGGCAGCACGCGGGCCTGCTCTTCCTCGATGGTTACCGGAGATGCGCCGGGGCGTGTCGATTCCCCACCGACATCAATGACCGAGGCTCCCTCTTCCACCATCCGGCGCGCCTGGGCCATCGCCTGTTCGGGCGCAACGAACAGCCCGCCGTCGGAAAAACTGTCCGGCGTGACATTCAGGATACCGACGACCACGGCCTTGCTGCCAAGGTCGAGATGGCGCCCATGCGCCAGCTGCCATCGCCCTGTCGTCATTGTCCATCAACCATGTATGATCCGCCAAAGATCAATTCCGTTGCGCCGGCAACGGCCGTAACGCAAGGTGGGCAAAGAGGCAACATGATGAAACGATCCCTGCTTTGCGCCCTGATGCTCGCTTTTTCCGCCTTGCCGGCGGGCACAGCGAGCTTGGTAAAGACATATAGCTACTTCAGCATCGGCGGCAGAACGCTCGATGATATCGGAACCCAGCTTACGAAACTCGGGCCCCAGGTGAAAAGCACGGGGATGCGGCATCCAGGCGCCACACAGATGGCGTTCACCACCCGCGTCAGCTACGCGGAAAAATCGAATTCCTGCCGGATTGCCGACGCCAACGTCACCGTCAAGGTCAAGGTGATCCTTCCCGAATGGCGCCGCTCGGGCAAGGCCGATGCGGGCGTAAGGCTTTTCTGGGACACGTTGTCGGCCGACATCAAGCGCCATGAGGACCGCCATGTCGAAATCGCCAAGAACCATGCCCGCGAACTCGAGGATGCGCTGAAGGCGACCTACCCGCGGAAAAATTGCCAGGAGGCCAAGACCAAGGCCGCGGAAATCGCTGCCGCTATTCTTGCCAAGCACGACCGGGCCCAGGTGCAATTCGATCGCGTCGAAACCATCAATTTCGAAAGTCGCATCTTGCGACTGCTGCGCTATCGCATGGAGCGCATCGAGAACGGCCGGCTGCCGGGTTAGCTCAGGTCAGATGGTAACGATTTAGGCACTGGCAGGGCCTTCGCCTCGACACATCAGGCATCGCCTGCTATTGCCACGCCGCTGTTATGCGAAACGCATGCCGGCCGGCGACCCGCCTGGCGGGATTCGAAGCCCCGTTGCCCTAACGAGGTCCACAGCCCAATTCAGAGGGTCCGATTTCCGGCCTGTCGCCGTCACCGGCGCTTAGTCGGACGACCTCGGCTCTTCCTCTGGAAACGGTGCCGCCGGCGGGCGGACGGAGTGGATCGATTGACAGATCTGTCAGCGAAGCGGCCACGGCGCCGATAGAGGCGCCGTCTCACTTTTCTCCTGCGTGCCCCACGTCTGCATTTGACATCCCCAAGCCGGGCTACCGTATATCCGTGATGTCTCAATAATGTACCGAGGCCAGACGGCTGCCGTAAGCTCCTTGCACTGGCCCTCATTGCGTCTTACGTTTGGCGCATCGATTAAGTAAGGGTATGATAATGCCGGAGACTGCAACCCTGTCCTCGAAGTTCCAGATATCGATCCCCAAGGCGATCCGGACCGCCCAGCATTGGGAAGCGGGTTTGACCTTTGCCTTCATCCCGAAGGGAACGGGCGTGCTACTCGTCCCTGTGCCGAAGCGGGAAGCGCTGAAGGGGCTGGCGAAGGGCGCTTCGGCGACGGAATATCGCGACCGGTCGGACCGTTTGTGATGGTGCTCGTCGATACCTCGGCTTGGATCGAATGGCTGATAGGCTCTCCAACGGGAGAGCAGGTGGCCGAGCATCTGCCCGAGCAAGCCGACTGGCTCGTTCCGACCATGGTGCAGTTGGAACTCGCAAAATGGCTCACTCGCGAAGTAGGCGAAGACAAAGCCGATCAGACCATCGCCTTTACGCAGGTCTGTACGGTGGCCCCGCTTGACACGGAAATCGCCCTAGCGGCCGCCGAAGCCTGCCGGAAGCACAAATTGGCGACCGCAGATGCGATCATTTTCGCGACCGCTCGGGCGCATGACGCGACGCTCCTGACTTGTGACAAGCATTTCGAGAGCCTGCCAGTCGTCACCCTCATCGAAAAGATCTAGCGCTGACATTGTTGGGCCGCGGGATGATGTCGGCTCCGGCAGCTCACGACCCATTGCTGCCGCTCGCCGAAGCTCGCAAAGCCGAACTTTGCGAGCGACTTAGGATTACGTCAGGAATAAATGACGGGTTGGCGCATTCCGCTCTAGGAAAAGGAATTGGCCGAGCGACCGCTTTCCACCCTGAGCTGCCCTACGCGTCGGGTACCAAGCGTCAGGCTTTCACCACTAGCCGGCGACGCCGAGCTTCTTCTGCAGGCTGGTCGACGAGGTCGTATACTGGAATACGATGCGCTCGCCGGGGCTGACGATGCGCTTGGCTGCCTGCGCCATCAGGGCGACCTCATGGAAGCCCGATAGGATCAGCTTCAGCTTGCCGGGATACCAGTTGATGTCGCCGACGGCAAAGATGCCCGGTACCGACGTCTGGAATTTCTCGGTGTCGACCGGGATCATGTTCTCATGAAGATTGAGGCCCCACTCGGCGATCGGTCCGAGCTTCATGGTCAGGCCGAAAAACGGCAGCATCCGCGTGCACGGCACCTCGGTGTCACCGTCCGGTCCCTTGATGGTCGCGGAGGAAAGCTGGCCGTCCGTGCCGGTCAGTCCCGTCACCTGCCCGACCTGGAAATCCAGTTCCTTCATTTCTTGCATGGCGTACATCTTGTTGACGCTGTCGGGCGCCGCGCGGAATTCCGGCCGCCGGTGGACCAGCGTCACGCTCTTGGCCACCGGCTGCAGGTTCAGCGTCCAATCGAGCGCCGAATCGCCGCCACCGACGATGACGAGGTCGTGGCCGCGGAATTCCTCCATCCGGCGAACCGAGTAGAAGACGCTCTTGCCTTCGTAAAGCTCGATGCCCGGGATCGGCGGCCGCTTCGGCTGGAACGAGCCGCCGCCGGCGGCGATGACCACAACCTTGGCTTCAAACACCTCGTTCTCGTCGGTGACGACGCGAAAGCTGCCGTCATCGAGTTTTTCGAGGCTCGAGACCATGCGGTTAAAGGTGAAGTCGGGCTTGAACGGCGCAATCTGCTCAAGCAGCTTGTCGACTAGGCCCTGCGCCGAGATCGATGGCCAGCCGGGAATGTCGTAGATCGGCTTTTCCGGATAGAGTTCGGCGCATTGCCCGCCGGGCCGGTCGAGTATGTCGATCAGATGGCATTTCATATCGAAGAGGCCGAGATCGAACACGGCGAACAAGCCGACAGGCCCC
>NZ_RZTA01000129.1:0-16166 GCF_004023115.1 Mesorhizobium sp. M6A.T.Cr.TU.017.01.1.1 | reverse complement strand
AGGAACTGAGCCGCGTCCAGGTCGAAACGCGGGAAAGAAAGACAGGAAACAGAATGGCCGATCAATTCGCAACGGACGTCATTGCCCTGATCAAGAAACGCGCCGAGTCGGAGAGCGGTGAGGGAATGCCTGCGTCATTCGTCGGCGAGATAACAATCGCCACGGAACTGGACGCGCTCGGGTTCGATTCGCTGGGTTTGGCGGACGTCCTCTGGGATGTGGAGCAGGCCTACGGCATCAAGATCGACATGAACACGGCCGATGCCTGGTCCAATCTCAAGAATGTCGGCGACGTCGTGGAAGCCGTCCGCGGCTTGCTTGCGAAGGAGGCTTGAATGGACAGGCGCGTCGTTATCACCGGAGTGGGCGGCCTGTGCGGACTGGGCACTGACGCCGCCTCTATGTGGAAAGAGATGCGCGAAGGCCGCTCCGCCATCGGCCCGCTCGCCAATTCCGAGCTTCATGACCTGGAGGGCATGACCGGCGCTGAGATCAAGGCGCTGCCCGAGCACGACATCAACCGGGGGCATCTCATCTCCATGGCCCGCTTCAGCTTGCTCGCCGTGCTTGCAGCGCGCGAAGCCATGCGGCAGGCCGGACTTTCCTGCGACGAGGGGAATGCCCATCGCTTCGGCGCGACAGTGGGCGTCGGATTTACCGGTTCATACGCAACAGAACAAACTTACCGCTCACTGCTTTTGGGTAGCGCAATCCGTGCTGAACTCTTCACTGGAGTAAAGGTGATGCCCAGCGCCGCTTCCGTCCATCTTAGCTTGCGCCTCGGCTTGCGCGGGCCGGTCTTCGGGGTGACCTCCGCATGTGCCTCGGCCAACCATGCGATCGCCTCGGCGGTGGATCAGATCAAGCTGGGCCGGGCCGACGTAATGGTTTCCGGGGGCAGCGACGCGCCGTTCGCATGGGGCGTGCTGAAAGCATGGGAAGCAATGCGCGTGCTTTCACCCGATCCCTGCCGGCCCTTCTCCGCCGATAGGAAGGGCCTGGTGCTGGGCGAGGGTGCGGGCATGGCCGTGCTGGAAAGCTACGAGCATGCCACGAGGCGTGGTGCCACAATTCTTGCCGAGATCGCCGGCGTCGGCCTTTCCGCCGATGCCTTCCACATCGCCGCGCCATCTGTCGAGGGGCCAGCGTCGGCGATGCGCGCCTGCCTTGCCGATGCCGGGCTGAATGCCGAGGACGTCGACTACCTCAACGCGCACGGCACCGGTACCAAGAGCAATGATCAGACTGAAACGGCGGCGATCAAGCGTGTGTTTGGAAACCACGCTTATTCGATGTCCATCTCTTCCACCAAGTCCACGCACGCGCATTGCCTCGGCGCAGCGAGCGCGCTTGAAATGATCGCCTGCGTGATGGCAATCCAAGAGGACGTCGTGCCGCCGACCGCCAACTATCGCGAGCCAGATCCCGCTTGCGACCTCGACATCACACCCAATGTGCCGCGCGAGCGCAAGGTGCGCGTCGCCATGAGCAACGCCTTCGCCATGGGCGGCACGAACGCAGTCCTGGCATTCAGGCAGGTGTAGAAGCCATGCAAGACGCCTCATTTGAGGTCACCTGTCGTATCTAGCTGCTTGCCGGACCACTATGTGAAGCGAGCGCTATTGGCTGCCTCTGCGATGCGGGAATTGGCAGCGGACGTCTCACGATCAAACAGGCATCTGCTTGTAGAATTCTTTTAATCGTGAAGCGGCGCGAGTGCGCTATCCGTTGAGGTGAGCAAGGCCGGCGCCCTGGGTGAGCGCTGGTGTCGGGTGGTGGAAAGTACAGGGGGAGCTGTGTGGCCCCCTCTTTCTCGGCCTCGACGATGTGCGAAGGAGCCTGTGCGGCGAACGGGCCGACGCCCCAGGCTCAGAACCTGGGCGAACCTAACTCCCGCCAAAGGACAGCCCAGAGCTGGATACACGAAAGAGATACTGAACCCGCGAATCAGATTCTGATCAATCGTCGTGTCTGAGCTCCGCTCGCCTCTTACGGAGATAATCGCGCGGCCCGGCAACGGCCGCGCGTGCCGCGGGCGTGAGCTTTGCGCTTCGTCAGAAGTGCCTCGAGCGTGACGACGATAATTGACCAGCCATATGGAACGCATTCGCCCAGTTATCCAAAGCGTGGATACCTTTCATCTAAACAAAGGATTTTACCGTTTTTGCTGCAGGTCCCATAGAAGCGCTTCAAGTTGGAAAGATAGGTAGTTCCGATGGTTGCGTTGGATCCGAGGAGCATCATCTGGTGTGCGGGGCGTACAAAGTCAGTCGCATCTGCATTGCGGCTTGGTCTTTCGGCGGTCTCCACAAGTTACGCCCCGTTGGCGCGACGCCAATTATTTAACCAATGCTTGGACATTTATCTCAACCAGACAGCTACAAGGTGAGGTCTTCCATGCGCCCGAATGTCGAGTGGAAGTTGTGCTGGGAAAATGAGTTGCAACTGGCCGACCATGTCGAACTCTCCGACTTTTTTCGAAAGACCTATGGACGGACTGGCGCCTTCAACGCGGAGCCATTCGAAGGCGGCCGCAGTTGGGCCGGCGCGAGGCCGGAATTCCGCGCAATCGGCTACGACGCGCATGGGGTAGCGGCTCACATCGGCATGCTGCGGCGCTTCATCAAAGTTGGCGAGGTCGACTTGATCGTCGCTGAATTGGGCCTGTACGCGGTTCGTCCGGATCTTGAAGGGCTCGGAATCGGTTTTTCGATGCGCGTGGCGTACCCAGTGCTCCATCAGTTGGGTGTTCCATTCGCTTTCGGCACGGTTCGGCACGCGCTGCGAAACCATGTCGAAAGATTCTGCAGAGCCGGCCTCGCGAACATTGTGTCGGGCGTTCGCGTACGGTCGACCCGTCCAGATGTGCATCCCGACCTGCCGCCCACGCGCCTGGAAGACGTACTCGTGTTGGTTTCGCCGATCGGACGCTCGATGGACGAGTGGCCGTCCGGTACCCTGATCGACCGGAACGGTCCGGAACTATGAAGCCTCTGGACTACATATGCGAAGGGCAGAGTGACAATGCCGATGGCATTGCAGAGCGCAGCGTCTATCTGACGTTTGACGACGGTCCCAATTCATTTTTCACACCGCAGATACTCAATGTGCTGGCGCAACATCAGGTGCCGGCGACCTTCTTCGTTGTTGGGGCCTACGCGGCCGACGAGCCGGAACTCGTTCGCCGAATTATTACAGACGGGCACGGTATAGCCAACCACACGATGACTCATCCGGACCTGGCTAAATGCGGGCCCGTCGAAGTCGACCGCCAGATAGTTGAGGCAAACAGAGTCATAGGGATGGCTTGCCCGCAGGCCATGGTTCGGTACTTTCGTGCACCGTATGGCATCTGGACCGAAGAAGTAATCGCTGCATCAGCGGGTGCGGCATTGGCGCCCGTCCATTGGTCCATTGATCCACGCGACTGGTCTCGCCCCGGCGTTGACGCCATCGTCGACAGAGTGCTCGCCGATATCCGGCCGGGCGCAATCGTGCTGTTGCACGACGGGTGCGCTCCCGACGAATTGCAACCAGGCAATCAAGCCAGTCTGCGCGACCAGACGGTGACAGCGTTGTCACGCCTAATTCCAGAATTGCACGGCCGCGGATTTGTAATCCGATCACTTCCTCAACATCCCTGAACAAACAGAGATCCTATGGACCTTCTCACCACAGCCAGTACTGTTGCCGTTTCGTCTTATGCGGTGCTCTCGACTGTTTACAGAGGCATGCAAGCGGTCTACTCCCAACCGGAAAATGTTACGCCGCCGTCGGAAAGCTTGTTCGGATCCGACCGTTGGCCGAGCGTGGATGTCATCATCCCCTGCTACAATGAGGACCCGCGCACACTCGCGGCGTGTTTAGCTTCCATTGCAATTCAAGATTACGCCGGAACATTTCAGGTCTATCTGGTTGACGACGGTTCTGGAAATCGTAATGCCGTCATCCCGGTACATCACGCCTACGAGGGCGACCCGAGATTCAATTTCATTCTGCTCCGCGAGAATGTTGGCAAACGCAAGGCGCAGATCGCCGCCATCCGCCGCTCATCTGGAGATTTCGTGCTCAGCGTCGACTCTGACACGACACTTGCGTCCGACGTCATCACGAAGCTTGCAGTAAAAATGCGGGATCCCATGGTCGGAGCGGCCATGGGCCAGCTGACGGCATACAACCGCAGCGACACTTGGTTGACCCGATTGATCGATATGGAATACTGGCTGGCTTGCAATGAGGAGCGCGCGGCGCAAGGTCGCTTTGGTGCGGTCATGTGCTGCTGCGGCCCATGTGCAATGTACCGCCGGTCTTGTCTCCTTTCTCTGCTGGATCAATACGAGACGCAGCTGTTCAGGGGGAAACCAAGCGACTTCGGTGAAGACCGTCATCTTACGATCCTCATGCTGAAAGCAGGCTTTCGAACCGAGTACGTTCCAGGTGCCGTCGCGGCGACAGTCGTTCCGGACAAGATGGGACCTTATTTGCGCCAACAACTCCGCTGGGCACGAAGCACTTTCCGGGACACGATGCTTGCGCGAGGTCTACTGCGTGGCCTGGATCGCTATCTAACTTTGGATGTGATGGGAGAGAATCTCGGCCCATTGTTGCTCGGCATCGCGGTAGTAACGGCGCTCGGTGAGCTACTATTTTCACATACAGTAAATTGGTGGACGGTGCTGGCTATTGTCACGATGACCATAATCAGATCTGCAGTGTTATCTTTCCGCACTCGGCAGCTTCGATTCATCGGCTATTCAATGCACGCGTTAATCAGGATATTCCTGTTGATCCCCTTGAAGGCTTACGCCCTGTGTACATTGAGCAATAGCGATTGGCTGTCGCGTAAAAGTGTTCCCCTGCCCAACAGGAGCACAAAGGAAATCACAAGCGCGATGCCGCTTGCCGGAGCAAATGCTGCGGGCAATTCTGGAATTGCGGAGTCACTTCATACTGCAGATCTTTCGCTCACAGCTGGTGAAGTCTGACGGCCTTGCAGCGCCGAGTGACCGAGTAAGTTGTGTCAGTCGACACGGGGTGAAGCTTGTCGAGTTACCTATGGTCAGATCGGGAACTATCTGGAAGCGACACCTGGCACCTTGACGTTAATTCTTTGGCGGAAGCGATACACGCGTCGCTCCGGCCGCGACTTTCCAAAGGTGCCATCTCAAGGCGGTGGCCTGCTCTGAACCAGAATTCGTAAGTAAGCTGCCGGTGGCCAATCGGACTCATTCCGCTTGAGATAGACGCATGTCCAATGTAGCAATCGACCTTACCGGCGTAACCAAATTATTCGGGAACAAGCTCGTTGTGGACGGGCTGTCCTTCACCGTTGCATCGGGAGAGTGCTTCGGTCTGCTGGGGCCGAACGGCGCAGGCAAGAGCACGATTGCGCGTATGCTCCTCGGTATGACCCGGCCTGACGCGGGTGATATAACAGTCCTCGGTCTACCAGTGCCGGCACGCAGCCGCTTGGCCCGCAAGGGCATAGGCGTGGTCCCGCAGTTCGACAATCTCGACCTGGAATTTACGGTACGTGAGAACCTGTTGGTGTTCGGGCGCTACTTCGGCATGAGTACAAGAGAGATCAACGCCGTCATCCCACGGCTCCTCGAGTTCGCTCGCCTTGAGAGCAAGGCGGATTCACGTGTCGGCCTGCTATCCGGCGGGATGAAGCGGCGCCTGACGCTGGCACGTGCTCTGATCAACGACCCCCAGTTGCTTGTGATGGATGAGCCCACGACCGGCCTCGACCCGCATGCCCGCCATCTGATCTGGGAGCGACTTCGTTTCCTGCTGGCGAGCGGAAAAACGATCATTTTGACCACCCATTTCATGGAAGAGGCTGAGCGGCTTTGTGATCGGCTGTGTGTTCTCGAGCGGGGACGCAAGATCGCCGAGGGCAGTCCTCATGCGCTGATCGACGAGTACATTGGGTGCAACGTGATCGAGATCTTCGGCGGCAATCCACAGGAGCTGATTTCGCTGATCAGGCCGTACGTTCAGCGTATCGAGGTAAGCGGCGAGACGCTCTTTTGCTATGCGCCTGATCCGGAGGATGTGCGCATCCAGCTTCGCGGTCGAGCGGGTCTGCGTATTCTGGAGCGTCCACCCAGTCTGGAGGACGTTTTCTTGCGGCTAACCGGACGTGAGATGGAGAAGTGAGCAATGGGTGAACGTCTTGCGGCCGCTCTACCCGCCAACGCCTGGAACTGGATCGCGGTGTGGCGCCGCAATCATTTGGCATGGAAGAAGGTGGCATTTGCTTCAATGCTCGGCACCCTTGCTGATCCGATGATTTACCTTTTCGGGCTCGGCACTGGCCTTGGACTGTTGGTAGGCCGCATCGAAGGTGCATCCTACATCGCTTTTCTGGCAGCCGGCATGGTTGCGACAAGCGCGATGACAGCATCGACCTTCGAAACAATTTACGCGGTTTTCGGTCGAATGCGGGATCAGGGCACTTGGGAAGCAATCTTGCACACACAACTTACCCTCGGCGACATCGTTCTCGGTGAATTGACCTGGGCAGCCACAAAGGCCTTTCTGGCCGGTACGACAATTGCGATTGTTGCCGCCGCGCTAGGTTATGCCGCGTGGACGTCGGTTCTCTACGTGCTGCCGGTCATCGCTCTCACCGGGTTCGCCTTTGCGAGCCTGGCCATGCTCGTCATCGCGCTCGCGCCCAGTTATCACTATTTTATTTTCTATCAGACGCTTGTCATCACACCCATGCTGTTCCTTTCGGGCGCGGTTTTTCCAGTCGGCCAATTGCCAGGAGTGTTTCAGCAGATTGCGGCCTTCTCGCCGCTGGCGAATTCTATCGATCTAATCCGTCCGGTGATGCTCGGCCGCCTGGGCGACAATGTAGGGCTGCATATAGGCGCACTTTGCATGTTCGCTGTATTGCCTTTTTTTCTGTCGGCTGGACTGTTTCATCGACGACTAATGCGTTGACGCTTACCTACGCCCATCAACGAGAAGGAGGTCCGCAATGCCCGATTGCAAACTGCCCACAGCGGCCCGGAGGCATGCGTGTGCCAGGAATCGCGAGTGGTACAACAACGCCGAAGCCGGGCGCCACCCAGCCGCTGCAGGCACGCGCCCATCTTCGCGACCACACCTCGGAGTACAGGCTGAGTGGTGAGGCGCGGACCCACCCGGAGCGTTCAAGCGATAGCAGCCAAGCTTCTTGTGCGCGTCCCCAGACCGTCGCGGCCATTATTTAGTTGGATACACATGCAATGACCCACAACGAACCAACTCCTGAGCCTTTTGTGATCCTTGCTATGCCAAGGACCGGAACACACTATTTAGAAGAATTGCTAAACGAGCATCCGACCGTTTTGAGTAACGGTGAGTTGCTAAACGAATATGATCCCAATTGGCCCAGCACGGATCGCCTGCTAGGCACGGATCGCGAGCTTCTTGAGCTTGCCTATGTGCGCTGCCCTATGCGCGACTACAAGAATGTGACGCATCTTGGCTGCAAGATCAATGAACCTCAGTTTCGCGAGCGTCCAGCATTCTTTGCGGAATTAGCTCGTTGGCCAGCACTCAAGGTCATCCTCGTTGTTCGCCGAAACGTATTGGAATCGCTCCGATCCTTTGTGCAGGCCAGGGAAAGCGGTCAGTGGCTGAAGTTCAGGTCGGACAACGATACCGCTCGGCCACCGAGCGTCAGGTTGTCAATCGCTGACTGTGAGGCTTATTTCAAAGCCGCCGACGATTTTCACGCTCGCGTTATGGAATCCTTCACGTCGACCAACCTGCTTGTAATGGAATACGAGAGCCTTCTTCACGGACCTGCCCAATGCTTGGGAGCGGTTTGGGATTTCCTGGGCGTTCCAGCGCTTGAGCCATCAGATAACGCCATCCTGCAGCGCCAGGAAACGCGACCGCTGGATCAAACGGTGGAGAACTTTGACGAGTTGCGGATTCACTTCGCACGGGGACCTTATTCAAGATTTTTTGACCTCGGAGATTCAATGCGCTCCTACGCTTAATCGCTTGTACCGCGTGCTCTGATGGGCGTGTAGGATATCCTGCAGTTTGCGCGCATTCCGTCGCAAAACTGACAAACCAAAGTCACCAAGACGACAGAGATATCGGCCGGCAGTCGATCTGCGGCAGACATCAAAGACACGGCCGCAAGGCGACCTGGTCAATTCCCTCTCTGGCGAAGCACTTCTTCAGACGCGATCTTTGGCGAGCCTTGAGTGCAAATTCCGGCAAAGGTGGAGGGTTCCAGTGCGCAACCCGCACCAATCTCGCTGGACGGGACAGGCCTCCAGTTGGCACGGCGCTTGCTCCGAGATGACAGCAGCGCTCGACCGGAGCGCAGCATGGGAGAAGGAGGAGCCCCCACCCCGATCCGGTCAGGGAGAGAGAAACGGTGTTGGTTCCAAGAGTCCCCCGCGCGATCGCAGCGCCCCGCAAGCCCCATTTTGCCCGGACCTACGTGCAGGTGCTTGCCGCCATAGTCCTGGGAGCCGCAATTGGCTACCTCTATCCGGAAACCGGCCAGAGCCTGAAGCTGCTCGGCGATGCCTTCATCAAAGTCGTCAAGATGATTATCGCACCTGTCATCTTCCTGACAATTGCGACCGGCATTGCCGGCATGAGCGATCTGCAGAAGGTCGGCCGAGTTGCCGCCAAGGCGATGGTTTATTTCCTCACCTTCTCGACACTTGCACTCGTTGTCGGACTGATTGTCGCGAATATCGTTCAACCTGGCGCCGGCCTCAACATCGATCCGGCCTCGCTCGATGTCCAAGCCGTTAAGGGCTATGTGGCCACGGCTCACGAGCAGTCCGTGACCAGCTTCCTGATGAACATCATCCCGTCAACGATTGCCAGTGCCTTCGCGGAAGGCGACATCCTGCAAGTCCTGTTCTTCTCGGTCCTGTTCGGCATTGCTTTGGCGATGACCGGAGAGACGAGCAGGCCGGTCGTTACCTTTCTCCAGGCGCTTACCGCCCCCATTTTTAAGCTCGTCGGCATTCTGATGAAGGCTGCACCCATCGGCGCCTTCGGCGCAATGGCCTTTACGATCGGCAAATACGGAATCGGTTCGGTGGCCAACCTCGCGATACTGGTCGCGACGTTCTATCTTACCGCCTTCCTCTTCGTGTTCGGGGTTCTCGGCGCGGTCTGCCGCTACAACGGCTTCTCGATCTTTTCTCTCGTCCGCTACATCAAGGACGAGCTGCTGCTTGTCCTGGCAACGTCCTCCTCGGAGGCCGCGCTGCCCTCGCTAATGGAGAAGATGGAGAAGGCCGGCGCCGCCCGTTCGGTCGTAAGTCTCGTCATCCCTACTGGATACTCATTCAATCTGGACGGTACCAATATCTACATGACGATCGCCGCCCTCTTCATCGCCCAGGCGACGAACACAGATTTGTCAATTGCCGATCAGATCCTCCTGCTGCTAATTGCGATGCTTTCCTCGAAGGGTGCGGCAGGCGTCACCGGCGCCGGCTTCATCACATTGGCCGCTACTCTCTCTGTCGTGCCGAGTGTTCCCGTTGCCGGAATGGCTCTAATTCTTGGCGTGGACCGCTTCATGTCGGAATGCCGCGCGCTGACGAATTTAGTCGGTAATGCGGTGGCATCGCTCGTTGTCGCTCGCTGGGAAGGCGAATTGGACCAGTCACGGATGGAAACCGCTTTCCGCGGTTAGGGTTACATCAAACTGGCTCCCCGCAAGCAAGATCGCAACAGCGCGACGTGTAAGTAGCGGCCTTGACACAACAGTCGAATTGCCAGCCTCCAAAGAGCGCTGGAAATAGAGTACTAACGCAGTGAGTAATACACACCATGAAGCCCCTAAGCAAACGAACGGTTCACGGAGACTCATCTGGGTGCGCATGGAGCGCTGTTCGTCGAATGCGCTATCCGCGGGGTGGGGGAACTATTTCAGCTTGCCGCCCCAAGCCGTCGCGGGAGCGCACCGGATGATGGAGGACCGGCCGATCAGAATCGCTAGGGGAAAGCGCGTCACAATAGCCGATCTCGCCCGCGAAGCCGGAGTCAGCGTAGCAACAGTCGATCGGGTTCTGAACGTCCGCCTTCCGGTGCGAGAGGAGACCGCCCAGCGGGTCCATGCGGCCGCGCACGCGATCGGCTATCATGCTGCCGGTCTCATCAAACAGCGCTTGCAGCAGCACCTGCCGCACTACAAGCTGGGCTTCATCTTGAGAAAACCTACCCACGATTTCTACCAAGATTTCGCTCGCAAGATCGAAGAGTCGGTCAGTATGGCTAAATCCTTCCACGGCCTTCCGATCATCGAGTTCGCGCAGTCACATTTGCCGCGTGACCTGCTCCCGCTTCTTAAGGACCTTGGGAGCCGCTGCCAGGCGATCGCCATGGTGGCGGCCGATCACCCGAAAATCACAGCATCAGTCGAGGAGCTCAAGGCGAAAGGTATCCCGGTATTTTCGCTGCTATCCGACTTCGCCGATGGCGTGCGCGAGGGCTACATCGGCCTCAACAACAGCAAGGTCGGACGGACTGCCGCTTGGGTGTTTTCCAAGGCCGCAAAACGGCCCGGCAAGGTGGCGGTGTTTGTCGGAAGCCATCGCTTCCAGGCGCATGCGACGCGGGAAACGGCCTTTCGTGCGTATTTTCGTGAGAACGCGCCAAAATTCGAGGTGCTTGATGCGCTGGTGAACCTTGATGAACGGCAGCTCACTTACGAAAAATTGCTGGATCTTATGCAGCGGGAACCAGAGCTCGTCGGCTTCTATATGGCCGGCGGGGGGATAGAGGGGGCAATTTCCGCGCTCCGAGAAGAGGGGAGCGGTCAGGATCTCGTCGCGATCGTGAGTGAAATGACGCCGCAGTCACGTGGGGCGCTTGCGGATGACATCTTGACGATGGCGGTCGGCACGCCAATGCGCCGACTTTGCCAGGAGCTGATAATGGCAATGGAGCGGGCCATCAAAGCCGGCGTCGCGGAGAGCCCGGGGCAGACATTTCTGCCGTTCGACATTTATCTTCCGGAAAATATTTGACCTTGATGGATTTCTATCATGAGCGCCCATTTTCCTTTCACCGATGAAAGGAAAGCTCGATTGACTCGGCCGTCTCTGTCCGATCTGTGAACCGGCGTGGTTCCGTCTTGAAAGAAGCCGGATGCCGAAATGGCAGCCGCGCTTCATGGAAGGAAAGTCAAGCAATGCGCCAGGTATCGCCCCGCTTTGCACTCGATCACATGGCGGCGCCCCGCCTTGACGTCAGTGCGCTTTTCGCGCTTGCCCGTGACCAAGGCCTGACCGACGTCCAAATCCGTTACCCTCATTTCAGCAATCCTGTCGCACGCGGCATTCCGGCTGCGGACGTTCGGTTTGCCGCTACCGAAGCGGGCGTCACGATCATCTCTGTCAACGCCTTGCAGCGGTTCAACGACTGGACTCCAACGCGTCAGGCCGAGGCAAGCAACCTCGCCGATTATGCGACGGCGTGCGGGGCGGAGACGCTCGTGTTGGTGCCGGCCAACCGCAGCTCGTGGCCCACCAATAGCGAGCGCCAGGACAATCTTCGTTTCGCTCTAAACGAGATCAAGCCAATCCTCCAGTCGCGGGGTCTGATCGGTCTCATCGAGCCGCTGGGTTTCCGAACCTGCTCGCTTCGATCAAAGAAGGAAGCGGCCGAGGCCGTTGCCGCGGTTGATGGCCAGTCCGTCTTTCGCCTCGTGCACGACACGTTCCACCACACCCTGGCCGGGGAGACATGCCTGTTCTGCGAGCTTACCGGCCTGGTGCACATTTCAAGCGTAAACGACCCGACCTTCTGGATTTACCCCGATCGCTTTCTTGCAGGTTCCGACAATGGCAGCCAGATTCAGGCGCTGCTGGATGGCGGCTACGCGGGACCTTTCTCGTTCGAGCTGGTCGAGGAAGTCCATTCTCTGGACGATCTCGCAGGCGCACTTGCCGCCAGCATCGACTTTATCCGGCGAGGGCTATTGTCGTCAGAGTAGATGGTGACAGCAGTAGTGACTATAGGTGCGCCTGAATTTTCCGTGGGTTCACAGCGGGGCAGCCATCCGAGATGCCTCCTGTATCATTATTTCCCGCATCCAGATGCTTGCCGGATCGCTATTGTGGAGGGCCGGCCATTGGAGGGTCTCGGTGAATGTGGGAAATGGCAGCGGAAGTTCGATAACCCGCAGGGGGAACGTTTTTTCGAAATGCCTGACCAGCCGTAAGGGCATGGTCGCTATACGAGCTGTGCCGGACACCATAGGTGGAATCATGCTGAAGCCCTGCACGGCGACCTCGACACGTCTCTTAAGGCCATGCTCAAGCAAAAACCATTCCTCGATAGACGGCTTCATCGTACGCCCGAACCTGACCGCGACGTGCCTCATCGACATGTATCTCTCGAATGTAAGCTGCTGTGGCAGCTGCTTGTTTGTGGGACAGCCTACGCACACGAGCTTCTCGTCAAACAGCGCAACGCTTGAATGCACACTCGACGTGAACATATCCGGTAGAATTAGAAAATCGACGTCACCGCGCCGGAGAAGCTCATCGGGGCTATCGTCGACAGGCAGCAGTTCGAAGCTGACGGCGGGGGCTTCCCGTGAAATACGCTCCACAAGCTTTTCGAAAAACACGAGCGTGACGAAATCGGAAAGAATGATCCTGAAGAGGCGATCGGCTCGAGCTGGGTCAAACGGATCCGAAGAAATAATCGAGCACTGGATGTGCTGGAGAGCGTCGCGAACTGCGGGGGCAAATGCTGCCGCACGCGGGGTTAGAAATCGTTCGCGACCTCTTATCGTAAACAGTTCATCGCGGAAATAATCGCGCAGTCGGGCGACGGCCGCACTCATGGCGGGCTGACTCAGGTTGATCCTGCGTGCCGCCGCCGAGAGATTACGCTCCGTCAGGAGTGCGTCGAGCACAACGAGGAGATTTAGATCAAGTCCTTTGAAACGCATGTCATCAGCCATCCATGGGATGGATGCCTTTAACCGAAACAAACGACTTTAACAATTTAGCATTCTTGCAATCTTTTGTCGCAAAAAGTTTATGATGGATGACGTTAAGGTCCGACATATGAGCCGCGTGATCTGCCGAAGCGAGCAATCGTTCGTACTGTGCAGGTCAGAGATTGGCAGTTTGAAACGCCGGGCCGATGGCGCCGGGCTATCAACCAGCGTCTTCGGCGGCCCCGACCTAGCTAGGCGTGGAACCTAATAGGGTGCACCCTTCCAGTCCGAGGCGACTGATGGGCGGTTTGATCCTAAGCTGCCGTGAGGCCTGTGCCAATTGTATCGGCGAAGCCAATGCAGCAGTCCGGCAGCGTTTTTGAGAGCTGTTGTAGGCTCGGCCTAAGCCCATTGGCGCAAGCCTGTCTGAACGAAGCGCTTGGCCTTGCCGCTATCCGGTATGTGATCTGTGGTGCCTTTTCGTCCTGCTGTTCTGGTTTTGGACCCTTATGGTGAGCCCATCCGGGACGTGGGGCACCGGGAGCACAAAGGTGCAGGCAGGCCGTCAATAGACCGTGGGCTGAGAGCCCGAACTCGTTACATGGCCGCCCCTCGCGACTTTCCCGGATGCGCTGCGAGCGCGGATCAGTAGATGTCGTGTTGCCCGCCAGCTCCCGTCTTTGACCGAGCCAAGAAGGAGGAACGGGCATGCTTATCATCGGACTGGATATTCACCGCGCCTTCGCCGAGGCAGTGGCATGGGAGGAGGGCAGGCTCAGGCGACTCGGCCGCGTCGACATGCGGCGCGATCTGCTGGCGGCGTTCGCCGCGAAGCTGTCGCCGAACGATGTCGGGGTGATCGAGGCCACCGGCAACGCGACGTCCGCTGCAGCTGTGGTTGCGCCGCATGTGAAGAAGGTGGGGATCGCCAACCCGAAACAGGTGTTTATCGTTGCCTATGCCAAGATCAAAACGACGATCGACGCCGACGTTCTTGCGCAGCTCTATGCCAGCGGCTTCTTGCCAGAAGTCTGGATTGCGGACGAGCCGACGCAGGCTCTGCGTCGACAGGTGACACGGCGCAATCAGATTGTCCGACAGAGATCTCGATTGAAGAGCGTCATCCAGTCGATCCTTCATAGCCACCTGATCCCGTCCTGCCCGCATGCCGACCTGTGCGGCGCCAAGGGTCGGACCTGGTTAATCGAGCAGGTCGTACCGCAGGACGAGCGCCTCGCGATCGATGGGCATCTGCGCGAGTTCGACCGATTGGGCGAAGACCTCCAGGTCATCGAACGCGATCTTGTCCGCTCGGCTCTCGAGGATGAAGGCGTGAAGCGGCTGATGACCATTCCCGGCGTCGACATCACCGTCGCGCTGGCGATGAAGGCGGCGATCGGCGACGTGTCGCGCTTCGACGATCCGCAGAAGCTCGTGACCTATCTCGGGTTGAACCCAAGCGTCCGGCAGTCCGGCCAGGTCCGGCCTACCATGGGCGGATCACCAAGCAGGGCCGTGGTCATGCGCGCGGCATGCTCGTCGAGGCGGCCTGGGCGGCCGCTCGTGCTCCCGGACCGTTGCGAGCCTTCTCCCTGCGGCGTGCGAGCCCGGCGCGGACAGCATGTCGCGGCCGTGGCAACCGCACGCAAACTCTCTGTCGTGATCTGGCATCTGTTGAGAAGGGCGAGAGTTACGCGTGGGCTCGACCCTCCCTGCATGCCAAGAAGCTTGCGCGATGTGGAACTCAAGGCCGGGAGCAAGGCTGTGCGCGGCCAAAAGGGAGCGCACGCCTACAACATAAAGAGCCACCGGGAAGAAGAGCGCCGCTGGGTGGAGCAGGCCGAGGGCGCCTATGCACGCCTCGTCGCCGGTTGGAACCCACGAGGTCCGAAGAGGGTAGGCACGGATGCCGCAAACGAGGCGCGACGATAGAAGCTGCGCGGCAGGGCTCTCATCTCGGACCCTGCTCTTCGCCACGCGGTCGTCCGTGCGCGACAGGAGAATAGCGCAGATTTATCAAAAAGGCTCTTGTCGATCACATCAGTGGTCTTGGGCGCTGTACGGCCGGGTGAAGACTTTGCAGGTGGCCCGGAAAGCGTTTGACCTGTAGCGAAGCAATTGTCGTCATTACGCGCTCGACCCGGGCGCCCAGCTTGGCATAAGGGCTACGTGGCCTCAGGAAGCGTCGCCAATGCAGACCATGGACGAATTCCCAGCCGATGCCGAGATGCCGGTCGACCGTGCCTGTCGCCGTCCGGTGATGCGATGCCCCCGAGCGGATGAGTTCGCCCCGGATGCTCCCGGTCACGACGCACGGGTTCGGGTTCCAAGGCGCTCAGTTTTGTTCGCGCCCAATCGGTGTAGGACGCGGCAGAAATACGAGCGTGACGAAATCGGAAAGAATGATCCTGAAGCGGCGATTCGGTAGAGCCGGGTCAAACTATCCGACGAAATAAACGAGCACTGGATGGGCGGGAGAGCGTCGCGAACTGGAGGGCAAGAGCTCCCGGACGCAGCGTTAAGTTTGAATACCTCCGCGGACATGGTCGCGAGCTCATCGCGCAAATAATCGAGCAGCCGAGCGCCGGCCGCACTCATGACCGGCTGGGCTCGGTTAATCCTGCATGCCGCGCCCATGAGGTTGCGCTCTGTCGGGAGTGCGTCGAGCACAACGAGGAGATGTAGTTCACGACCTTTGAAACGCGTGGTCAACTATCCAAAGTGTGGATGCCTTTCATCGAAACAAACGATTTCATCAATGTTCTGGAATCCTGCATGGGCAGAAGCACCTGACGGACACCGATGCCCCACTGCCTCATAGCGTGGCGAGCGTCTTAAGAAACCGCCCGAAAGGAGATTTTTCATGCGCTCTACCGGGCAGTGGAGTGCTGGGAAAGGGAGTTGCAACTGACCGGCCATGTCAAACTGTCCGACTTCTTCCGAGCCTATGGACAGACTGGGAGACGCGCACGGTGTAGCGGCTCACATCGTCATACTGCACCTACGCCACACACCGGCCGGACCTGATCCGGCTTTATGAGCATTGGGCTTTGTCAGACGCACAAGCGTCGTGGCTATTTTCGCGACGCGGCGCGCCTCAGGAACTGAGCCGCGTCCAGGTCGAAACGCGGGAAAGAAAGACAGGAAACAGAATGGCCGATCAATTCGCAACGGACGTCATTGCCCTGATCAAGAAACGCGCCGAGTCGGAGAGCGGTGAGGGAAT
>NZ_RZTA01000128.1:3471-16368 GCF_004023115.1 Mesorhizobium sp. M6A.T.Cr.TU.017.01.1.1 | reverse complement strand
GTCCTGGTTCCCAGGAGCCGTGTGCGGCGACAATCACCGAGGCACGTAACATCGACGTTTCGTCTCCGGCTTGAATTCGCACCATTTGCACCTCGCCATCCCGCTCGATGGCGACGGCGCGGCAAGGCTGAAATATCTCGACGCCCGCCGATCGCGCCGCCTGCAAAAGCAGACAGTCGAGAATGTCCCGGCCAAGCGCCCGGCCGAAACCATCGTTTGCAGCGGGCCGATCTTTTGCACGGGGCCCATTTTTTGCAGGAGGCATGGGCGCCTCGACACTAGCTTCGCCGGAAAAGAAGCCGACGCGGCGGATTTCGGGGCCGGCATTGGCACGCCAGGCATCGCCGATCTCCAGCTGGTCCAGAAGCGCAAGATTGCTTGCCGATATATATTCGCCGCAGACCTTGCGGCGCGGGAACGCGCTCTTCTCCACGATAGCCACGGCCCACCCGCGCCGGGCCAGCGTGAGCGCGACGGACGTGCCTGCCGGGCCGGCGCCTATGATGATCGCGTCATGGGTCCGCGTCATAGGTCATCACCGGCGCTGGCACCGACGAAAATGTGGGAAAAAAGGCCGGCGCGCCGTTCCTCGACCGGTTTGCCTTTTGCCGCAAGCCAGAGACCGGAAAGCTCATTGCCGCGAAAGCCGCCACGCACGCTTTGAGCGGCGTCGTTTCGTGTGACGTCATTGGCGCCGATTGCCGGGAGAAGACGGGTAGCGGCCAGCGCCAGTTTTGCCCGCAATGGCTCTGTCGCCAACAGCAGCGGGGCCTTCGGCGCCATCAGCGAAAACAGGCGCACGAGCTCGGCATCGTCGAAATGATGCAGAAACAGATTGACGGTGATCGCGTCGAACCGCCTGCCCTCATTCTTTCTTGCCCAGTCGAAGACATCGGCGGTGATGCCTTCGGCCGTCCACCCCAGCCTGTCGAAATCACCACGCAATTGCGCGGTGATGAGGTCGACGCGGTCGAGCATCACCAGTTCGACCCCAGGCCATTGCCCGGCCATGCGCCGCGCTACCGCCAGCATGAAGGAGCCATCGCCGGCGCCGATCTCCAGAATCCGGCGTGGCGGCTTTGGCACAAATTTCCCGAGCAGCGACGCCATGATCTTTGCCTGAAACATCAGCGCGTTGATGTGACGAAGGTCGCGGCGCGTGGCAAGCGCTCGCGGATCGTCGGCCGCAAGTCCGTCAAGGATTTCCGGCGCAAGCTTACGGTGCTCCAGGCCACTCATGACACGGTTCGAAAAAGCATGGTTTCGGCCGTCAGCCCGGGTCCGAACGACATGCCGCAGCCGAGCAGGCCCGGCGGCGCCTTCAGCATCTCCTTCATCACGAACATGACGGTCGCTGACGACATGTTTCCGTATCGGCGCAACACCTCGCGCGATGGCTCCAGCGCGGTGGGCGCGAGTTTCAGAGCCCTTTCGACGGCGTCGAGAACCGACCGTCCACCCGGGTGAACGGCCCAAAGGTCGACCGCTTCCGCTGTCCGGCCGCTGAGAATGGCGTCCTGGTTGCTCCGCAACGCTTCATGAATCGCTGCCGGGACCTGGCCGGAAAGAACCATCTCGAAGCCGTGGTCGCGAATGCTCCAGCTCATCAGATCCCGCCGCTCACGCGCCACGATACAATGAAAGCTCTCGAGCTCGACGCCGGCCGGCTCTGCGGTGACGAGCGCGGCCGCGCAGCCGTCGCCCCAGAGGCAGAACGACAGCAGCTTTTCCAGTTCGGTCGTTTCGCGCAGATGCAGCGTGCAGAGTTCGATATTGACCAGGAGGACCTTGGCGCGAGGGTCGGAGCGGACGATGTGGCGGGCAAGCTTGAGACCGTTGATCGCCGCGTAGCATCCCATGAAACCAATCATAGTGCGTTCGACCCTGTCCGGCAGGCCGCACCGCGCAACCAGTTCCAGATCGATGCCGGGCGCCGAAAAACCGGTGCAGGTGGTAACGATGAGATGAGTGATGCGGCGAGCGTCATCGCCAAGCTGCAATCCGTCGACGCCTTTTTGCGCCAGAACAGGCGCGGCATCTCCGAACATTGCCATTCTCTCGGCCGTTCCAGGAAAGGCGCCCCGGATAAAAGTCCCGGCAAGATCGGCAGTTGGTCCATCGGGGTCGATGGCTGGTGCAAAGCAGGAATAGCGGCGCTCGATGCCGGCGAGATCAGCCATGCGTTCGAAAATTCTTCGGCGATCGGCCGCAAGCATCGAGGCCGCGAAACGCAGATAGAATTGATGAACCTCATGCTCCGGCACCGCTGTCGCGATCCGGTTGATATAGGCTTTGGCCGGCATATTCTGTCTCCTCGGCGTATGCACGGTGTAACGTGAGGCCACCGCCGGAGGGTCTTTGCTCACCAAGGATGGAGCGTTGTTCGATAAACGTTTCCGAAAACTGATTTCATCCCGAGATTCAGCACACGCTGTTGCAAGGCGATGCTGCGGTTCGCCGGCACTAGCAATATAGGCTCCATCGCCGAGGCGTCGACGGGAGAGCCCGCGCTTCTGGCAAGATGCGAGCCGCGGGCCGAGGCGCCTTGCGTCCGGCACCCACCGGGCACCGTCTTTTTCCTGCATCGACGGAACATTAGCGCATACTAACAGTTGTAGGATGACAGCGGGTATCTCCCGGATATTGGCTGCTGGATCGGGGCCCGTACCCCGGTCGGCCCGCGCTCCTCCAGAGGCGCGGGCCTCCCGGTCCTGAGGGCGGCTATTGGAACAAGAATGCCGAGCAGGCGTTCCACAAATTATGTCCAGCTGCCCGGGATTCGCGGAAAAGACAAAGGAGAGCTGTCATGAACAATATCATCTGGCTGGTTGGGGCCGTCGTTATCGTAATAGCGATACTCAGCTTCCTTGGCCTTCGTTAACATTCGCCTTTAGCGAAAAGGCGACGCAGGACTAAGTAGTCACTTGGATCTACTCCGAAACCCATACCGCAGCGCTAGCTGACGCCGCTGTGTCACGCGTTTTCCTGCTGCAAGTGTTCCGATTCCAATCGCCCGATCGTTTAAGCAAAGCACGATGTTGATCTGCGCACGCCAGCAATTGCGTCGCATCGGTCCGCTGGGGGTTGCGAACTCTCGAAGCCGGTCGCCAAATTGCGTGAGCGGTATGAAGCCAAGGCTTCTTTCTCGTCTTGATGTCAGGGCATTGGGACTTGCAAAAGCCGCACTTTGAGGCCAGCCTATGCGCATGATGGCACGCCGGTCGGCAAAGCAATTGCTTGTCATGCTGCTCGCGGTCTTCCTGACCGCCGGGTTCAGCCTTGCCGGCGCTCAGGCGAGCGTCATGTCGGCGCAGATGATGACGACGACGTCGGACAAAGCCATGGTCATGCACTCCGACGCGGACACGGCCATGTCGTCCGACATGGCTGGCGACTGCAAGGCGTGCCCCAAAGGAGCCGGCGACAAAGGCGATCCTATGCATTGCCCGCCGACCTGCATCGCACCGGTGCTCGCGGTGCTGCCGCAAGGCATCGCCATGAGGATAGTTGCGCGGATGCAGGAGCCGTTGGCGCTACCGACCCCGCTTCTTCACGGGCGAAGTTCCCTGCCCGACCCATACCCTCCAAGACAAGCGATCTGATCTGACGCCGTTTCAGCCGTCCTGCGGCTGATTGTCGGCGCTCGATCGCCCACTGCGCTCATTGTGGCGTAGCGGGCGCGGACAGCAGGTCAATCGATGTCGGACGGTCGCCGTCGATCGAGATCGCAAAGGGCATAAGGGTGCATTCCGATTCCAGTTATTTGATTTCACGCCGCAGGTTTCTCGTTGCGGCGGCGGGGGTTGCCGCGTCCGCATCGATGCGTCCCAGGTGGGTATCCGCCATGGAGGAGCGCCGGATCAGGGTTGCGGCGAGCCAGGCCCGGCTCACCGGCCCCGATGGCCCGCAAACCCCGGTATGGGCCTATGACCGGACAGTTCCCGGCCCAGCGCTACGCCTGCGGCAAAGAGAGCCGGCCCGTATCGTCGTCGACAACGGGCTCGACGAGGACACTACGGTTCATTGGCATGGCATACGATTGCCAAATGCGATGGACGGCGTGCCAGGCCTGACCCAGAAGCCGATCAAGCCGGGCGAGAGCTTCGTCTATGAGTTCACGCCGCCCGATGCCGGCACCTTCTGGTATCATCCTCATGCCGACAGCCTGGTGCAACTTGGCCGCGGCCTTGCCGGCGCACTGATCGTCGAGGAGGCCGAGCCGGTCGCCGTCGACCGCGATCTCTTGTGGCTGCTGCAGGATTGGCGACTTGCCAAGGATGGGCAGATCGCTGCCGGCTTCGGCAACATGATGGATGCGGCGATGTCCGGCCGCGTCGGCAACGTCGTCACCATCAACGGCACGGTGCCGGCCGACCAATTGGTGAAAGCGGGCGAACGGATCAGGCTGCGGCTGGCCAATGCGTCGCTCGCCCGCATCATGGCCTTGCGCTTCGAAGGTCATCGCCCGGTTGTCGTCGCGATCGATGGCCAGCCCTGCGACCCGCACGAACCGGATAGCTGGCGCCTTGTGCTCGCGCCGGCCATGCGCATCGATGTGATGCTCGACATGCAGGGCGATCCGGGCAAGCGCTACGCCGTGATCGACGATTTTTATGATGGCCTCGCCTACACACTGACCACGCTCGCCTATGACGAGGCGCCGCCGCTGCGCGCGCATCCTCTCGACGCGCCTGTCGGCCTGCCGCGCAATCCGCTGCCGGCCCCCGATCTCGCCGGGGCCGAGCGCCAGGAGATCGTGCTGCAAGGCGGCATGATGGGTGGTGGCAAGCTCGCCGGCGTCGGCGGCATGATGGGCATGGGGATGCCCGGTATGAATGGCGAGGCCGCCTGGGCGATCAACGGCACGTCGATGACCGGCGACGGCCACGCCGGCATGGCGCCGCAATTCACGCTGAGACGCGGCACGACCTGTCATCTCACCATGCGCAACGAAACCGCTTGGTGGCATCCGATGCACATCCATGGCTTCAGCATGTCGGTGCTTTCGCGCAATGGTTCGTCGGTGCCGCACCGGCAATGGCAAGACACGGTGCTGCTTGCCCCAAAAGATACGATCGAATGCGCCTTCGTCGCCGACAATCCCGGCGACTGGATGCTGCACTGCCATGTCGCCGACCACCAGATGGCCGGCCTGATGACCGTCTTCCGCGTAACCTGAATCCATTCGTTCAACGAAGGAGAACTGCAATGAAACTGACCTACCGCCTCGCCGCCCTTGCCGCGCTGATCGCAACGCCGCTGCCCGCGGTCGCCGCCACGATCGAAGCGGTGATGTACAAGAACCCGCAATGCAGTTGCTGCGAGTCCTATGCCGCCTATCTCGAGCAGAACGGCTTCAAGGTCGATATCAAGCCGGTCAACAATCTGTCGCAGATCAGCAGCGATGCCGGCGTCCCCGCCGACCTCGAAGGCTGCCACACGCTGATGGTTGACGGCTATGTCATCGACGGCCTAGTGCCGATCGACATCGTCAGGAAGCTTTTGACGGAACGCCCCGCCATATCAGGCATCACCCTGGCCGGCATGCCGACCGGCGCGCCCGGCATGGGCGGCGAGAAGTCAGGGACCTGGACGATCTACGCCTTCACAAAGGACGGCAAGGCGCCGACCGTCTACGCGACGCGGTGAAAACAGTCGTGACCATGAGCAAACTGGCCATGGCCCTGGTTGGCATGCTGCTGGTGTTTTCGCGGTCGGCATCGGCTTCCGAACCGCCGCAGAATTTTGCCGTTCACGAAACCCCGGTGCCGGTGCCAGAAATCAGCTTCGAGGACGGCGATGGTCGACCCCGAAGCCTTGCCGATTTTTCCGGCAAAATCGTGCTGCTCAACGTCTGGGCGACATGGTGCGCCCCCTGCCGGAAGGAGATGCCGACGCTCGACCGGCTGCAGGCCGAGCTCGGCGGGCCGGATTTCGAGGTCGTCGCGCTGTCGATGGACCGCGCCGGCCCGGACATCGTGAAAAAGTTCTTCGCCGAGATCGGCATCGAGCACCTCGCCCTCAATATCGATACCTCAGGCAAGGCCATGTTCGCCATTGGCACCGTCGGCCTTCCAGCGACTTTGCTGATCGATCGCAACGGCAAGGAAGTCGGCCGGCTGATCGGCCCGGCGGAATGGGACGCGCCCGACATGGTCGACTTCATCCGCAGCCGCATCGCTGCCAGGTGAGAAAGGAACAGATATGTCCGAGCCAAAGGCTCGCTGCGTCGCGCCGGCTTTGAACGAATGGAGGCGTTTGCTGCTACGCGTAATTGCCATCGCGGCGCTGATCGCAGGCTTTGCGTATCCGGCGCAAGCTCACTCGCTCGGCGAAGTCGATGCCATGCTTCAGAGCGACGAGAAATATTTCCAGACGCTCGACAGACCGGCGCCCGATTTCACACTGCGTACCGCCGACGGGCGTGTCGTGCGGCTGGTCGATTTGCGCGGCAAGGTCGTCATCCTCCACTTCATCTACACATCGTGCCCCGATGTGTGCCCCCTGCATGCCGAGAAGATCGCCGAGATCCAGAAAATGGTGAACGGCACGCCGATGAAAGGCCAGGTGACCTTTGTGACCATCACCACCGACCCTGTGAGGGACACGCCGGACGTGCTGCGCAATTACGGACCGGCGCACGGGCTCGACCCGGTCAATTGGCTGTTCCTGACCACGACCGCGGGTCAGCCTGAGGATGCGACCCGGAAGCTCGCGGAAGCCTTCGGCCACAAGTTCGCCTTGACCGATGGCGGTTACCAGATGCACGGCACCGTCACGCATGTGATCGACAAACAAGGCCATTGGCGCGCGAATTTCCACGGCCTGAGTTTCGCGGCGGTCAATCTTGTCACCTTCGTCAACGCGCTGACCAACAATGTCGAGCGCCCGCACCATGAGAAGGAAACGGGGTGGTGGGCGAAAATCAAGGGCATGTTCTGAGGCACCATTCGTCTTGACCGAAATTTACGACGAACTTATTCCCATCGGAATCGCCGATGCTCACCGGCGAGGGCGGGCTTCCACCGACCATAGAGGCGACCGCAATGATGAATGGCCCAATGGGTATGTGGATGATGGGCGGCATGGGGCTCACATGGGTCCTGGTGCTTGTCGCCCTTGTGCTCGTGATTGCAGCGCTCCTCAAATACCTGCGAAGCTGACGGGGCTGACGATCGCGACCCGAAGAGCGACAGGACCGCGATGGAGAAAGGATCGCGGACAGGTGAAATTCCCAGTCCGCAAGCACGGTTTTACCGACGAGCAGATCGTGGACGCGCCGAACCTGTGGGACGGCTGCGGCGGGGCATCCAAATTGCCATACCGGGTTGACCTTCTAGCTACAGGAAGGTTTACTTTCCCACTGACCAAGGAGATTTTCATCATGAACATTGGTATCGCATCCGAAAAATCCGGCCTGCCGTCCAAGACGATACGCTACTATGAGGACATCGGGCTTTTGCGCCCGGCCCGGACGGAGAATGGCTATCGTGACTATTCGGCAGACGACATCCACCGCTTGCGATTTCTGCAGCGCTCGCGCAGCCTGGGTTTTTCGGTCGACGAGTGCCGCCAGTTGCTGTCGCTCTATCAAGACAGGGACCGCGACAGCGCCGACGTGAAGGCCATTGCCAAAGCCAAGCTCGTGGAGATCGACAGGAAGATCGCCGAACTGGTGGGATTGCGCGGCCTGCTGCATCATCTGGTTGAGCATTGCCATGGCGACGAGCGGCCGGACTGCCCGATCATCGACGAACTGGCGGGAGAAGGCCTGGTTCAGTGAAATGGACCGCCGCCACCGTGATGCTGTCGCTTGCCTGCGCCTCCGCGGTGGTGGCCGCGGCTGGACCTGACCCAATCATTGCGACGCGCCAGTCCTCGATGAAGGAGATGGCCGCCGCCGCGAAAACGATCGCCGCGATGTTCGACGGCAAGCTGGCCTATGACGCCGAGGCGTTCAAGGCGGCGGCCGAGACCATCCGCGCCCGCACCGGCCCTACGCTTATCACGGAATTTCCGAGCGCGACATTGGGCGCGCCTTCGGGCGCCAAGTTGGAAATCGATCAAGCCCGTTCGGAATTCGAGGCTCTGGCCCGTCACATCGGGACGCTGGCCACCACGCTTGCCGCCAAGGCCGAGCGGGCGCCCGCCAGCATCACCGACGACATGAGGATGGGTACCGGCCCGGCGATGGGCGGCGGCAGCCTGCTTGGCAAGCGGCCGGCAGCGGCGCAAGCCGATCCTGCCAAAACTCCTGCCGAGCACCTGTTGCATCTTATCCTGCAGGATTGCTCAAGCTGTCATTCGAAGTTCCGGCAGAAGGTCCTGTGAAGGCCCGACCGAGCACGTTTTGATCAGTCGACGTTCCAGCTAATGTCCCGGCCCGGCGCTTAATTCGCTGCGGCGCCAGGCGGCCGGCGAGATTCCCACCGAGCGCTTGAACTCGCGCCCGAAATGATAGACGTCGCAGAAGCCGCAGGCTTCGGCGATCTCGGCCAGCTGCTGGTCGCTCTGCACCAGCAGCGATTGCGCCTGCATCAGCCGCTCGCGCATCAGCCACTGATGCGGGCTTGTCCGCAGATGTTTTTGGAACAGCCGCCGGATCTGCGAGGGACCGAGCCCGGTAACGGCGAACAGGTCGGGTGCCGTCCAGGCGAAGCCGGGTTCACCGCGCATGGCGTCCAGGGCAGCGGCTAGCGGCTTCGGCAAATCATCAGGACCGGAGCCGGCGAGCGCCCGGTCGACCAAAAGCACGAATTCGGCGACCAGTTGGTTGAGCCTGAAATCAAGGCTGGCGTCGCGCCGCCGCAACGCGGCAAACAGCCGCTCGAACCACGCGACTGGACTCATGGCTTCCGGGAACACGGCCCGCAAGGTCCCCTCTCCGAACAGCTTGCGCCGCAGGATCCCCGGGTCCGGGCCGTCGAGCCTGAACCAGAGCAGGCTCCACGGATCGTGCTCGTCGGCGGCATGCACATGCGGCGCCTCGTTGGCCATCCACACCAGTTGGCCCGGCCGCACCTCCAGCCGCTGTCCCAACGTCTCCACGATACCGTGGCCCGACAGGCAATAGAGGATGTCCTGGCCGGGATAGGTCGCGCGTTCTATCCGGTAATCCGGCGCCGCGGCGACCTTGCCGGCGCGCAGCACGCTAAACGCCGTGCGCGTCCATCCGGCCGCCGGCACATAGTGGAAACTCTCGAGAACCGACGTTCTTCCTCGCATGCGCGTTTTATACAAAAACTGCGCGGTGCTGTCCATTTTGTTCCCTGCCAAGCACCGCTAAGGTTGCTTTCAAGAGGCAGGCGAGGTCGGCATTCAGTTGCATGGACCCGCTCTTCCCAAGGCCCTCGAGGCGCATCGCGCCACTGAGGGCCCGTTCGCGAAGACCAGGGAGGCAAGACGATGCTCGCGATGACCAAGGAAGAAACGGAACACTACATCAGCGACGGGTACATTATCCGCAAGGGGCTGCTGAGCGTGGCCGAGGTGGACGATTTTCGTGACCACGCACGCAGGCAGCTCGAGGCGGAGACCAGGAGCGGAGCCGTCATGGCCAAGGGCGACAAGGAAGGCAAGACCACCCTCCTGAAGATGTGGACCAAGGCCGAGGACGACAAATACGGTCTTCTGGCGCGCGACGAGCGCATGGTCGATCTCGCCCAGGATGCCGTCGGCAAACCCATCTATCTCTACAGCCACAAGATGACGATGAAGCAACCCAATGAGGGCGGCGCCTGGGAATGGCATCAGGATTTCGGCTATTGGTACAATTACGGCTGCCTCGCGCCGGAGATGATGAGCATCTATGTCGCGCTCGACAAGGCGACCCGCGAAAATGGCTGCCTGCAGGTGCTCAAGGGTTCGCACAAGCTCGGCCGCCTCAACCACATCCGCGAGAACGACCAGACCAATGTCGAGCAGGAGCATCTGGAAGCGGCGCTGAAGCGCTACGAGCATATCTATGTCGAGATGGAAGCCGGCGACGCGCTGATCTTCGACGGCAATCTGCTGCACCGCTCCGACGCCAATCGTTCGGACACCTATCGCTGGGGCTATATCTGCTCCTACAACGCCATCGAGAACGCGCCGTTCAAGAAGGTGCGCGAATACGGAAATTACGACGAATTGCATAAGGTGCCTGCCGGTTCGTTCCGCAAGGCGTCCTGACGTCGACAGCAAGGCACGGGCGATCGCGCCCGCACCAACCATGATTGGAAAGATCGTGGAAAGGCAGGGAGATAGAGCCGCATCCTGATTCTGTTTGGGAATAGGCTCTCATGCATCGACCCGCACACGAGCTCGGTTCGGGTCGAGGATGGAACCGGAAGAGGAGTGGCGGTGCCGGTCGTGACCGGCGGTTCGCCACACACAGGGAGGATGCTGTATGGCCGATGCGGTCAGGACCGGCGCGCGCGCGCCAGCCGCGGACCGATTGACGCTGGCGCGGCTGTTGCGGGCGCGCGAAGCTGGCGTGTTCATCGCGCTGCTCGTGCTATGCCTGTTTTTGTCCTTCGCCACCGACGGGTTCCTGACGTCGCTGAACCTGCTCAATGTCGGTCGCCAGATCTCACTGCTCGGGATCATGGCGGTCGGCATGACATTCGTGCTGATCGCCGGCGAGGTCGACCTGTCGGTCGGCTCGACCTACGCATTCTCCGGCCTCGCCACCGGCATGCTGATCATCGCCGGCTGGGCGCTTCTACCGGCGATCGGCGTCGGCCTGCTCACCGGCGTCGCCATCGGGCTCGTCAACGGCGTGCTTTCCACCTATGGCCGGCTGCCGTCGCTGATTGCGACGCTCGGCATGCTGTCGATCGTGCGCGGTGCTGCCCTCATCCTGACCAACGGCCAGCCGGTGACGGTGAACGCCCGCAACGGCGCCCTGCCCGAGGTCCTGCAGACGTTCGGCTTCATGGGCCAGGGCTATCTATTCAGCATCATCCCGATGCAGCTGGTGTTTTTCGTCATCATCGCAGCACTTGCCTGGGTGGTGCTGTCATTCTCCAATTTCGGATTCCGGGTCTACGCCGTCGGCGGCAGCGCCAAGGCCGCGCGTGTTTCAGGCATTTCCGTCAACTCGGTCAAGATCTGCGCTTTCGTGCTGATGGGCGTGCTAGCGGCCTTCGCCGGCATTTTGAGCCTGGCCTTCCTGCCAAGCGGTCAGGCCGGACGCACCGGTCTCGGCCTGGAACTCGACGTCATCGCCGCGACGATCGTCGGCGGCGCCTCGCTTTCGGGCGGCGAAGGCACGATCCTCGGCACCATTCTCGGCGTCCTGATCATCGGCGTGATGCGCAACGGACTGGTGCTGATGGGCGTATCGCCTTTCGTCCAGGAACTGATGATCGGTCTGGTCATCATCATAGCGGTCGGCATCGACAAATGGAGCACGCGCCGGCCGAGCTGAAGCAGGAAAACCAAAGCAACAGGCCAGTCAAAAGGCCAACAACAGGGAGGACTATCCATGAAACTCAGACATGTCATTCTCGCAGCCGCGCTCAGCCTGTTGCCGCTGTCGGCCCATGCCGGCGCCAAGCTGGCCGATTTCGCATTGGCCGACCGCATCAAGGCCAAGATCGCCGCCGGCGAGCCGCTCGACATCTACGTCTCCTACCACGACGTCTCCAACGAATTCGCGCCGTTCATGAAGGCCGGGGTCGAGCGCGCCGCCAAGGAGGACAAGGTCGGCGCTCAATTCATCGGCCCCGTCGGCGCCGACGCCGACGGCCAGATCAGCGAGATCGAGACGCTGATGGGCAAGATGGACGGACTTGCTATCTCGTCGGTCTCGACCGATGCGCTGGCGCCACTGATCGACCGGGTCATCGCCGCCGGCATCCCGGTCGTGACCTTCAACACCGACAATCCCGAAAGCAAGCGCCTCGCCTTCGCCGGCCAGGACCTCGTCCAGTCCGGCCGCGAGGCCGGCAAGCTAATGGCCAAGGTGCTGGGCGGCAAGGGCAAGGTGATGATCACCACGATCGACGCCGCCGCCCAGTGGTCGCTCGACCGCGAGAAGGGCGCGCGCGAGGCGCTCACCGCCGAGCCCGGCATCGAGGTGGTCTCAACGCTCAACACCGGCACCGATCCGCAGAAGATCTATGCGGCAATCGAGAACGCCATGCTGGCCAACCCAGCGATATCGGGCGTGCTGTCGCTCGAATGCTGCTCGACGCCGGCCGCCGGCACCTGGGTCGAGCGCAACAACGCGGCCGACAAGGTCAAGGTGGTCGGCTTCGACCTGCTCGACCAGACGGTGCAACTCGTCCAGGACGGCAATGTCGAGGCGACGATCGACCAGGCGCCGGAGAAGCAGGGCTTTGCCGCGGTCGACCTGATCGTCCAGTTCCTCAAGGGTCAGCCGATCGAGAATCTCGACACCGGCGTCGGCGTCTACACCAAGGAAAACATCGCCGAGGTCGCCAAGAAGTAACAAGCCAGCGTGACGGGAGTTGCCGGCCTTGGGTCGGCAGCTCTTCGTCCAGCCAGCCCATGACAGAGCAACAGAGCCCTGCCCCCATCGTCGAGATCTCCGGCCTGACCAAGCGGTTTCCCGGGGTGCTGGCGCTCGACCGCATTTCCGTCGATTTCCGCCCCTGCGAGGTGCATGCCGTCATCGGCGAGAACGGCGCCGGCAAATCGACCTTGATGAACATCCTTGCCGGCGATCTGCAGCCGGACGGCGGTGAAATCCGCATCGACGGCGAGGAGGCCACCATCGCCTCGCCGCTGGCCAGCCGGGCCGCCGGCATCACCGTGGTCTATCAGGAACTGGCGCTCTGCCCGACGCTGACCATCGCCGACAACATCATGATGTCGGACATGGCGGCGCGGTCGGCCGTGTCGTTGGTGCCGCGCGAGGAGATGCGGCGCGAGGCGCGCGCCGCCTTGACC
>NZ_RZTA01000128.1:0-3461 GCF_004023115.1 Mesorhizobium sp. M6A.T.Cr.TU.017.01.1.1 | reverse complement strand
CCTTGCCCCGCCTCGGCATGGGCAAGCTCGACCCCGACACCAAGGTTAGCCGGCTTTCCGTGGCCGAAATGCAGCTGGTCGAGATTGCCGGCGCCATCCGCCAGCGTGCCCGCCTGCTTGTCCTCGACGAGCCCAATTCGGCGCTTTCCAAGCGCGAGAGCGAGCGGCTGTTCGATATCGTCAGGCAATTGCGCAGCGAGGGCGTCACCGTCATCTACGTCTCACATCATCTGAAGGAAGTGCTCGACCTTGCCGACCGCATCACCGTGATGCGCGACGGGCGCACCATCGAGACGCTGGACAATGACGGCCTGTCGGAAGACCGGCTGATCCGCGCCATGGTCGGCCGCGAGCTCGACACCGCGACCCAGTGGTCGTTGCAACCCGAGGCGCGGTCGGATGCCGCGCCGATCGTGCTCTCCGTCGAGAAGCTGACCGCACCGGGGCTGGATGAGCTGAGTTTTAGCGCCCGCGCGGGCGAAATCCTCGGCATTGGCGGCCTGCCCGATTCCGGCAAGGACACGCTCGGCGAGGCCCTGTTCGGACTATGCGGCCGCAGCGGTCGCATCACCATCGACGGCAAGGAGTTGCGCGCAGCCGACCCGCACGCCTCGATCCGCAACGGCATGGCGCTGGTACCGGCGGACCGGCGCGGCGCGGGCGCGCTTTTGTCGATGAGCGTCGCCAACAATGTCGTCTCGGCCTCGCTGCCGCGCTTTTCGCTCGCCGGCTTCATGCGGCGCGGCGCGGTCGGCCGCGAAGCCCGCGCGCAGGTCGCCCGGCTCGACGCGCGCATTTCACATCTCGGGCAGAAACTGGCGACTTTGTCGGGCGGCAACCAGCAGAAGATCATCCTCGGGCGTAGCCTCGTCACCAATCCACGCGTGCTGGTCCTGCACGAGCCGACGCGCGGCGTCGATGTTGGCGCCAAGGCCGAGATCTATGCCATCCTGCGCGGCATCGCCGGCGAAGGCGTGGCGGTGGTGATGATCTCGTCGGAGATTCCGGAATTGATCATGAACGCCGAACGCGTTCTGGTGCTGCGCAACGGCCGGATCTCGGGTGAACTGACCGGCGCCGGCATCAACGAGGAAGCGATCCTGGCCCGCGCCATGGCGTCCTGAACGAGGGCATTGATGACACCACCCAAAATCACAATCGTCGGCAGTTTCGCGGTCGGTCTGACCATGCGGGCGCCCAAGCTGCCGATTTTCGGCGAGACGATGCTCGGCACCGATTTCGACATGGGGCCGGGCGGCAAGGGTTCGAACCAGGCCGTCGCCACCGCAAGGCTGGGCGCCGCCTCGTCGCTGCTCGCCATCATCGGCACCGACAAGCTGGCCGGCATCGCCACCGATCTCTACGCCGCCGAAGGCGTCGACTCGAGCCTGGTCACGACGCGTGCGGAGCGCGCCACCGGCGTCGGCTTTATCATCCTCAACGACAGGGGCGAGAACTTCATCATCCTCGACATGGGCGCCATCGAGCTGATGGATGCCGAGACCGTCGACTTGGGCGAACGGCGCATCGCCGAGAGCGACGTCGTCATGACGGTGCTCGAAGTGCCGATCGCTGCCGCTGCCCGCGCCATGGAGCTCGGCCGCAAGCATGGCGCCCGCACGATCCTCAATCCCGCACCGGCGCGCCAGCTTCCCGACGCGATCTTCGCCTCCGTCGACTATCTGACGCCGAACGAGAGCGAGCTGCGCATTCTGCTCAGCCTGCCGGCCGACGATCCACGCTCATCGCGCGAGCTCGCTGGCGAGTTGCGCCGCCGCGGCGTCGGCAACGTGGTGGTGACCTTGGGCCGGAGTGGCGCGCTGATCCTGACCGACGAGCTCGATGTGATGGTGCCGGCAGTGCCGGTCACCGTCGTCGACACGACCGGCGCCGGCGATGCATTCAATTCGGGCTTTGCGGTGGCGCTCGCCGAAGGCCGCGACATCGTCGACGCTGTCCGCTTCGGCGTCGTCTGTGGCGCGATCGCCTGCACCGAGCTCGGCGTCATTCCCGGCCTGCCTCAGCGGGCCAAGGCTGACGCGCTCTACGCCCAGGCCCTCAAGACAACATGGAAGGAAGCGACATGAACCGAAACCGGCTGCTCAATGCCGAACTGGCGCACGCCATCGCCTCGATGGGTCATGGCGACCTGATGATCGTCTGCGATGCAGGCTTTCCGATCCCCTCGACCGCCTGGCGCATCGACCTCGCCATCTCGCCTGACGTGCCGGATCTCGAAACCGTGCTGGCGCCGATCGCAGCCAATTTCATCGCCGAGCGTGTTGGCTATGCCGATACGCTGCCAGTGCACAACGCGCCGCTGCTGGCCAAGCTGAAGCGGCTGTTCCCCGACGCCGATTTCGAGACCACCAAGCACGAGACCATCCTCGGCGAGATGGCGGCAAAGGCGAAGGTTATCGTGCGCACCGGCGCCTTCGATCCGTGGGGCAACATCCTGCTTTATTCCGGCGTCGACGTGCCGGCCTGGTTCTCCAAGCCGGGTGTCGTCGCGCCGGACTATTACGCCAAGAAGCTGAAAGGCTGAGATGCCGCGCATCTTTGATTTCGGCGGCCGCGAGGTCGAGCGCAGTGTAACCGTCGCGGATCTGCGCGCGCTCAAGGGGACCGGGCGCCATGTCGCCCAGGTGACGGCGGAAACGGCGGATGAGGCGGCAGCTGCCGAGGCCGCCGGCGTCGAGATGGTCGTCTGCCGCGCCGCCAACGTTTTGCGCGTGCGTGAAGGGTCGCGCCGCGTCTTCGTCACCGCAGCCCTCGGCTTCGCCGAAGCCGTCACCGGCGACGAGATCCTGCGCACGGCCTTTCGCGCCATCACCTCCGGCGCCGATGCAGTGATCACCGGGCGCGGCTATGACAGCGTCCGGCTGCTCGCCGATGAACAGATTCCGGTCATGGGGCATCTCGGCTTCGTGCCGCGCAAATCCACCTGGGTCGGCGGCATCAGGGCGGTCGGCAAGACCGCCGTAGAGGCGCTGGAATTGTGGGACCGTTTCCGGCGGCTCGAGGATGCCGGCGCCTTCGCCGTCGAGGGCGAAGTCATCCCGGCTCAGGTGATGGCGGAAATCAACCGCCGCACCTCGCTGGTCACCGTGTCGCTCGGCTCGGGCACCGAGGCGGATGTCATCTTCCTGTTCACCTCCGACATTTGCGGTGAGAGCACCCGCCTGCCACGCCACGCGCGTGCCTGGGGCAATCTGGCTGCCTTGCACCAAGCTGTCAGGGACGCACGGATCGAGGCGCTGTCGGGGTTCCGCAAGGAAGTTGCCGGCGGTGGCTATCCCAGCGACGCTGAAGTCGCCGGCATTACCGAAGCGGAGTTCGAGGAATTTCGCGCGCGTCTCGAAGCAACGCGAAATTAGAGTCCAAAAGCTCGCCATCGGCGAAGCAGCCGATCTCCCCCTTGCGAGCAGGGCAATCGCATTTGGATTCTTGCGAAGATGGAC
>NZ_RZTA01000127.1:0-17113 GCF_004023115.1 Mesorhizobium sp. M6A.T.Cr.TU.017.01.1.1 | reverse complement strand
GTTGCCCCGCCTCGGTCAGCACGATCTGCCTTGGCCGGCGCAAGAACAGAGGCGCGCCGACGCGCTCCTCCAGAAGCTTGATCTGATAGCTCGCCGCCGCCTGCGTCATGCCAAGCTCGCCGGCGGCCTTGGTGAAGGAAAGATGCCGCGCCACCGCCTCGAACACGCGGATCGCCTGAAGCGGAGGGAGTTGGGAGACCTGCCGTGACTTGAGTTCAGGCATAAGCCCTCCTTATGGGCCGTGATCGACGTTTGATTGGCAGCAAGGCGCCGTGAAGCCGATATTTGTGGTCGACGCATCAATCAGTTCAAGCATAGCGAAGGCTGACGATCATGACCACGATCCAGGAAAAGCTGTTTCTAACGCCAGGCCAAAGCTGGTTTTCGCGGCTGGCGCGCGGGCTTGCACGGCACGCGGCGAGAAAACGGGCCTATCTCGACATAAGGGAACTGCCGTCGCATCTGCAGCGCGACATGGGTTTTCTCGATGGCAACGATCCTTACGGTCGGCACAAATAGCCTTGCTGGACTTATCCCTAATCAACTGGCCGCCAGCAAAGCGGCGGCGGTCCGCTCGTCGGTGATGAGGCCGTTGACCAGCCGCCGGTTTACAGCCGCAAGGATGCCGGGCAGCTTCCGCTCGCCCATGGCGAGCGCGATCACCAGAGACTTTTCGCGCGACGGCAGCGACGCCGAAGACACCCTGTCATTGGTGATGCCCTCGATCATCCGGCCTTCGCGATCGAAGACCCAACCGACGATCTCGGCGACGCCGCCGGCTTTCTGCAGCGCCTTCAATTCACTTTCCGAAATGAAGCCGTCTTCATAGAGCGGCGCCTTCGGGCCGAGATCGCCGATGCCGATGAACGTGACGTCGGCTTCCGCTGCAAGCGCCAGCGTCGGTTGAATCATCGGTTGGCTGAGCAGCATCTCGCGCTCCTCCGGCGAGGAGGCGATGACCGGCAACGGCATCGGGAAGGAGCGCGCCTTGACCCTGTCGGCCATGGTGAAGATGACGTTGTAGAAGGCGGCCGAGCCGTCGGGCGAGATGTTGCCGGTCAGCGACACGACCTTGTGCTGAGGGCATTCCATCGGCGGCAGCTGCTCGATTGCCGCCTTCAGCGTGCGGCCGGTGCCGATCGCCATGACGATCGGCGTCGGCGACCGCAGCCGCCGTTCAATCTCGGCCGCCGCCGCCTCGGCGACGCCGATGATGGTCGAGGAGGAAGCAGGATCGCTCGGCACCACCTCGACCAGCTCGAGCGCGAAGCGCGATTTCAGTCGCGCCGCGAGATCGAGGCAATTGGCGATCGGGTGGTCGACGCGCACCTTGATCAGCCCTTCCGACACCGCCAGCGACACAAGCCGCTGCGCCGTCTGCCGTGAGATGCCGAGCGTCGAGGCGATCTGGTCCTGCGTGTTGCCGGCGACATAGTAGAGCCAGCCGGCGCGTGCCGCGTCGTCCAGCCTGTTGCTGCCGCTGTCCTGCCGGGAATTCAACTTGCTGCCTCCCTGCCCCGAGCATCAATGCGGGGGCGCTTCACTTTTAAGGGGGAATGCGCTTGTGCGCAATTGCCTATCACCAGAGCAATTGCTTAGGTGAACTGCCGAGGCGCCTGTGGTGTTTCGAGTGGATGATTGTAGCCAAGCAATTTTTGAAGTCCCGCAATGTCCGTGCAGTCAGGCGCGGCGGTTTATCTCCCGACGCAAACCCTTTAAGGGATTCAGACAAAGGAGCCTCGCATGACGCCGAAAGCGGTTTTCTGGGACATGGACGGCACGCTGGTCGATAGCGAGCCGTTGCACGAGGCGGCGCTGGTGGCGGCGCTGCACAGCGTCGGCATCGCGGCGCCGGCCAACCTGCATGAGCGGGTGCTGGGCATTGCGGCATGGCCGGTCTACGAGATGCTGCGCGACGAGTTCGGCCTCGACCTGCCCTTCGACGACTGGATCGTGCGCAAATACGATCACTATCTGCCGATGGCCGAGACGCTGAAGCCGCGCATCGGCGCGATTGAGATTTTTAACGAGCTGCGAGCGCTTGGCGTGGCGCAGGCGGTGGTGTCCAATTCCGACCGGCTGATCGTCGATGCCAATCTGCGCGCGGTTGGCCTCTTCTATCCCGGCATGAAGACAATCAGCCGCAATGACGTGCACGAGGGCAAGCCGCACGCCGAACCCTTCCTGCGCGCCGCTTGGCTGGCCGGTGTCGATCCGGCCGATGCCGTGGCCGTCGACGACAGCGTGACCGGCGCCACGGCGGGGCTGGCGGCGGGGATGAGGACGATCTTCTGGCCGGAGGCGCCTATGGACGGGCCGCCCGGCGCGATCGTCATCAACAGCGCCGACGAATTGCGGGCGGAGCTGGGGCTTTAAGTATCAGTTCCGGTAAACAGGCTCCTGCTCGTCGAGGATCGCCTTCAATTCAGACAGGTGCCGTTCGGCCTGGCCGGGATAGTCCTCTTGCTCCAGCGCTGCTTTTTCCGCGATTTCATCCGGCAGGACCCGCAGCGGACGGCCGGTCCACAGCGCCTTGATATAGGTCTCGGCGGCGCGCTCGAAATAGAACATGCGGTTGAAGGTGTCGGCAACGGTATCGCCGATGACCAGCACGCCATGGTTGCCCATGACCATCACCTTGACCTTCGGATCGGTAAGCAGCTGCGAGCAGCGTTCGCCCTCCTCCTCGAAGGCGAGCCCGCCATAGTGGCCGTCGACGACGTGGCGGTTGAAGAAGATCGCCGAGTTCTGGTCGATCGGCGGCAGCGTCGAGTCGGCGAGCGAGGCGAGCACGGTGGCGTGGATCGAGTGCACATGCATGACACAACGCGCATGACGCACATTGCGATGGATGGCGCCGTGCAGGCCCCATGCCGTCGGGTCGGGCGCATTCGGGCCGGAGAGGGTGTCGGGGTCGTTGGCGTCGATCAGCAGCAGGTCGCTCGCCTTGATGCGCGAGAAATGCACCTGGTTGGGATTCATCAGGAATTGCGAGCCGCCATCGTTGACGGCCAGCGAGAAATGATTGGCCACCGCCTCGTGCATGTTGAGCCGCGCCGTCCAGCGGAAGGCGCAAGCCAGATCGACGCGCTCCTCGTAGAAAGGCAGGTTGGTCAGCATTTCCTTCTGCAGGCGGGCGATGCTCATCGAAAACCTCCGTGAAAGAAGCAAGGATGCCGCGCGCCGGCGGGACGCGCAACCGGTTTCGTTTGGTGCAGGCGAGCGCGTTGCCTTACGCCGCTGTGCTTCTGGCCGCGTCGACCCGCAGCCCGCCATGCTCGACGATGAAATCGATCACCTCCTGCAGGCCCTTGCCGCGTGACAGATCGGTGAAGCCGAACGGCCGTTTGCCGCGCATGCGGGCAGCATCTGCCTCCATGACATCGAGATTGACGTTCACATAGGGGGCGAGATCGCTCTTGTTGATGACCAGGAAGTCGGACCGGGTGATCGCCGGGCCGCCCTTGCGCGGGATCTCCTCGCCCTGGCAGACCGAGACGACATAGAGCGTCAGATCAGCGAGGTCGGGGGAAAACGTGGCGGCAAGGTTGTCGCCGCCCGATTCGATGAAGACGATGTCGAGATCCGGGAATTTTTTGGTCATCTCGGCGATCGCCTGCAGATTGATCGAGGCGTCCTCACGGATGGCGGTGTGCGGGCAACCGCCGGTCTCGACACCCATGATGCGATCCTCGGGCAGTGCCTGAAGCCGGGCCAGCATCATGGCGTCTTCCTTGGTGTAGATATCGTTGGTGACGACGGCGATGGAAAACTCGTCGCGCAGTGCCTTGCAGAGCTTTTCGGTGAGCGTCGTCTTGCCGGAGCCGACGGGGCCGCCGATGCCGATGCGAAGAGGACCGTTGGCTTGGGTCATCTAGGGAACTCCGTGAGGGCGAGCACTGCGAAGCCGAGCCCGATCAACAGGCACAGCTGCGAATAGTAACTGACATCGAGCCGCGCGAAAGGCTGTTCCGGCGTCAGCCGGCGCCACCAGGGCGTGAAACCGGCAATGCCGCGCCCGAGGAAGACCAGCGCGATGAGCAGCGCCGTGGCGGCAAGCCCGGCCTTGGGAAAGGGCGTGGCAAACACGCCTTCAAGCGCCATCGGCCACAGCGTCGCCAGGCCGAGGCAGGCAGCAACGGCAAAAGAAGCGAAGGGCGCCGGCATCTCGTCGACGCCGCGAAAGCCGACCACCGCGCGGGCGCAGGAGGCAGCGTCCCTGCCCGGCCAGATGCCGCCAATGCCCCAATAGACATGCAGCGTGGTGATCAGCAGCAGGACGAGCGAGAGAATGAAGGCAAGCACGATCATGAGCGGAACAGCCGGGAATACTGGGTTTCGTGCTTCATCGCCATGATGTCGGAGACGAAGGCGCAGCCGCCGAGATCGTCAAGCGTCGAATTGGAGGCACGGGACGCCGTTTCCAGTGCCAGCGGCTCGAAGCCGGCGAGCAGCGCGGTGGCGCCGGTCTGGCCGACGACGCCGAGCCTGATCGCGGCTTGCACGAGATTGGAAAAGAAGGTCTGCAAGAAGGCGGAGAGCGCGTCCTGCAGCGCGATGCCGTTGCCACCGGCCACCGCGCCGACGGCGACGCAATAGGCGCATTCGGCCGGCAGACGGGCCAGCGCCTGACACGGCCAGGCAGATGCCGCCTTCAGGAAGGCCGCGCCCTGCAGCATGGTTTCGGTGTGACGCTCGCGCGAGCCGGCCAATGCCTCGGCGAGTGCGGCGATCTCGTCGAGATCACCGGCTTGCCGCGCGCGCCGCCAGCTTTCGGCGAACAGCACGGCATCGTTCCAGCCCGAGCCCATCTCGACCAGCGTCTCCAGCCATGCGGCGAGGTCTTTGCTGTCGGCAACCAGTCCGTCGTGCACGGCGCGTTCGAGGCCATGGCTGTAGGAAAAGCCGCCGACCGGAAAGGAAGGCGACAGCCACGCCATCAGCCGCAACAGGGCAACGTTGGAAGGCTGGTCAGTCATGATCATGGCTGTGGGAGTGCGATTCGCTGTGGGCATGGGAATGCGCCTCAGCGTGGCTGTGTGCATGCGCCTCGGCATGGCCGTGGCCATGGCCGGAATAGGCACCACGCACCGGCACGAACGGTTCGGAGACGTCGCGCACGGTCGCGCCCAGCCCTTCCAGCATCGCCTTGATGACATGATCGCGCAGGATGAGTATGCGTTCCGCGTCGATGGCGGCCGCCAGATGGCGGTTGCCGATATGCCAGGCGAGCTCGGTCAGATGAACAGGGCTCAAGGCGCGGATGTCGTAGAGCGGCTCCTCCGCGGCGATGATCTCGACATGGCGGCCATCCTCAAGCACCAGCCGGTCGCGATCGCCCAAAGCAACCGGCTCGGGCAGGTCGACCAGTATCTTGTCGCCGCCTGAAGTCTCGATGGCACGGCGGCGCAGGTGCCGCTCGTCATGGGCAAGCACGGCCCGATCATATGGCGTGACCGCTCCCGCTTCGCCGGCGGCAAGCACCGAGACGGCGCGCGGGAATTTGGTGAAGTCGGTGCGGATATCGAGCTTCATGTAACACCTGCCTTGCAAAAAGCTTAGTCCGTTCCAGGCATCGACCCAATGCCAGCGCATGACCCCGAAATCGAATTCGATTTCGGAAAGGATCATGCGCCAAGTCAAGTTTCTACAGCGTCCTTCGCGCGTCCGAAAGGACGCGCGGCGCTGTAGTCAAACGATCGTGTCGAAGAGCCGCAGGATAAACGATATCTGGTAGACGAGGGCGGCGGCGACAAAGGCGATGTGGAAGCGACGGTCGCTGACGAGGATCGCGATAACACAAAGCGCAACGAACACCGGGGTGCGGAACAAATATTCAACGCCGAAGCGGGCAAAATGCTCGGGCCCTTTCAGCAGCGTGTCGATCACATCGAGCAGATAAGTCGCCGCCAGCAGGCCGAAGAACCAGGCGCGGCGCGAGTAGAAAAAATCCTCGTAGCTGGTGTAGTCCAGCATTGAGTCCGGAAACAGCAGCGCGCAGAGCAGGAACAGCGTGACTGCGTAGAAGATGATGAACAGGTACTTGCCGAAGGTCCAGGTCTCGATCTGAAACAGGCCGAACTCCCACCACCAGAAATGCACCAGCATCAAGAGCACCGACACAACCCAGGCCAGATGCACCGAATAGAGCCGGTACTGCCCGGGATGCTGGACAATGCGGGCCACCCCGGACAGCAGCCGCGTGACGCCAAGCCCGATCACCATGCCCAAGATGATGCGGATGTGGGGGAATATGTCGTGGGCGTAAGGGAGTTGCTGGTTCATAAACGCCCAAGGAGGATTCGGTGCAATGGGGCTGTTTAAAGCGTCGCGGTCTAAAGGCTTAATCGCGGATAAGTTGATCCGACGACCAGGGAGCACCCGGAAAAAAATCGTGGTGGAGTATGTCTCTGATCGAATACGGGCAGTCGACAGGAAAATCCCGCTCGTTCAGACCCGTCTCGTCGGCCGTCTTTAGCCTCGCCATCCTGAATTCCCGTCCGAGCTGTTGCCCAAGATAAGCTTTCAGGCTTGGGCTTTCGTCGAGCAGGTTTTCGATCTGATATCGCTGCTCGCGGATTGTCATCAACCATCCTGCTTTACGCTTCTCGGGTTGAAATTGCCATTTGAGGAGGTGCAGTAGCAAGTTGCCCAGCCTGCTTCTGATCTCTCTTTTGTCGCTACGCCCCAAACTCTCGATCTCCTCCGCCAGATTTTCTCGATCGAGGTCGGACAGACGACCTTCGCGCAGCAGCGCGCCTTGTTCGGCGCACCACTGAGCATAGTCGGCCTCGTAGGGCGTCAATTGCTGTTTTCGAAAAATCTTGTTCATCCAGCGTATATTGCTCCAAAGGGTCCAGATTTCCAAGTTGGAAGCAAAAGATGGAGCCGATCAGGCGCTTCTCCGAAGCGTTTTCAGCGCGGCGGTTGACAATCCGTGCACAGTTTTGGGCGAGCAGCTGACAGAACGCGCGCACTTAGCCGTCAGAGACATTTGACCAATTCATGAACTTTGGTGAAGTTGATTGGTTAGAACAAAAAGTACCTTTGTGCCATCGGCAGCACCGTGGCCGGCTCGCAGGTGAGCAATTCACCGTCGGCGCGGACCTCATAGGTTTCAGGGTCGACCTCGACATGCGGGGTGGCGTCGTTGAGCACCATCGAGTGCTTGCCGATGCCGCCGCGGGTGTTTTCGACGGCGACCATCTTTTTGTCGACGCCGAGCCTGCCGCGCAGGCCGGCATCGAGCGCGGCCTTGGAAACGAAGGTCACCGACGAATTGGTCATCGCCTTGCCATAGGCGCCGAACATCGGCCGGTAGTGCATCGGCTGCGGCGTCGGGATCGAGGCGTTGGGATCGCCCATCGGGGCGGCGGCGATCATGCCGCCGATCAGCACCATGTCAGGCTTGACGCCGAAGAAGGCCGGGTTCCACAGCACCAGATCGGCGCGCTTGCCGACCGCCACCGAGCCGATCTCGTTCGACAGGCCATGCGCGATGGCCGGGTTGATCGTGTATTTGGCGATGTAGCGGCGGACGCGGAAATTGTCGTTGTTGCCGGTTTCCTGCGGCAGCGAACCGCGCTGGCGCTTCATCTTGTCGGCGGTCTGCCAGGTGCGGATCGCCACTTCGCCGACGCGGCCCATCGCCTGACTGTCGGACGAGATGATCGAGAAGGCGCCGATGTCGTGCAAAATGTCTTCGGCGGCGATGGTCTCCTTGCGGATGCGGCTTTCGGCAAAGGCGATGTCTTCGGGGATCGACGGCGACAGATGATGGCAGACCATCAGCATGTCGAGATGCTCGGCCAGCGTGTTGACGGTGTAGGGGCGGGTCGGGGTGGTCGATGACGGGATGACGTTGGGCAGGCCGCAAACCTTGATGATGTCCGGCGCATGGCCGCCGCCGGCGCCCTCGGTGTGGAAAGCGTGGATGGTGCGGCCCTTGATGGCCGCCACCGTGTTCTCGACAAAGCCGGACTCGTTCAGCGTGTCGGTGTGGATCATCACCTGCACGTCGTAATCGTCGGCGACCGACAGGCAGCAGTCGATTGCCGCGGGCGTCGTGCCCCAATCCTCGTGCAGCTTCAGCGAGCAGGCGCCGCCCAGCACCATCTCTTCAAGCGCGGCCGGCAACGATGCGTTGCCCTTGCCCGACAGGCCGATGTTCATCGGGAAGGCGTCGAAGGACTGGATCATGCGCGCCATATGCCACGGCCCAGGCGTGCAGGTCGTCGCGAGCGTGCCATGCGCCGGGCCGGTGCCGCCGCCGAGCATGGTGGTGATGCCTGACATCAGCGCTTCCTCGATCTGCTGCGGGCAGATGAAGTGGATATGCGCGTCGAAGCCGCCAGCGGTGAGGATCTTGCCCTCGCCGGCGATGATCTCGGTGCCGGGGCCGATGATGATGGTGACGCCGTTTTGCATATCCGGATTGCCGGCCTTGCCGATCGCGGCGATGCGGCCGTCCTTGAGGCCAATATCGGCCTTGAAGATGCCGCCTGACGCATCGACGACCAGCGCATTGGTGATGACGGTGTCGACCGCGCCTTGGGCGCGGGAAACCTGGCTCTGGCCCATGCCGTCGCGGATGACTTTGCCGCCGCCGAATTTCACCTCTTCGCCATGAAGGGTGAGATCCTTCTCGACCTCGATGAACAGCTCGGTATCGGCAAGCCGCACCTTGTCGCCGACGGTCGGGCCGTACATCTGGGCATAGGCGGCGCGGGTGATTCTAGCCATCGGCAATTGCTCCTGAAATGCGGCCCAAAATACAGCCGGCCGAAGCCCGGCCCCACATTGTCGCCATCCTATGGTCACGCAATGACCCGCTGGGCGACACTTTCCGATCCCATTTAACGTTTGAGGTGGCTGGGCCACCCCAAAACGACCGTTTGCCAATCGATGGAAAGGAAGATCCATGCGCAAAACGATACGTCTCGCAGCCGCCGCCACCCTCCTGCTCGCGACCGCTGCCAGTGCCCAGCAACAGCCCGCGCAGCAGCCGCCGCCGGCTTCGCCCGCTCCCGCGGCGCCCGGCGCTCAGCCGGAAGTGCCGGCGATTCAGACCGTCAATGTCGTCGACATCGAAGAACTGCCCGAGGAAACGAAGACGAAGGTCAATGAAGTGATCGCCAAGCGCGGCGAGGATGGCCTGCAGAAATTGCGCAGCTCGATCGACGCGACGCCCCAGGTCAAGTCCGCGCTCGAAGCCAAAGGACTCACCTCGGCGCAAGTGATCGCCGCCAGCATGGACACCAATGGCGCGCTGACCTTGATCACCAAGAAAGCGAGCTGACGATACGCTATGGCGGGCCGGCACAAGGTCGGCCCGCCGCATCGGGGAGGGAACCTTCGCAGGGCAGAACACGTTTCGACTTTTTGGCCTAGAAACGAGTCTCGCAGGAGGCTCTGAGAGCGAGCGATGGCGATCACCACCTTCCCCGACACAAGATGGCTGCATATGATTGCCGCAACTGCGTTTCTCGCGGCGACCGTTCCTCAGGCCGCGCTGAATGCGCAGGGTCTCGAAGGCCCGGACACCGTCAACAGGATCATCGGCTCGGAGGTTGGGCAGGAAGAGACCAACACGGCTGTGGAAGCCGGCAAAGTCGCCACGGCGATCGACCGGACGCGTGAAAACATCGGCGCGGTGCGCAAGACCTCCAAGCTCGACAAGGTCGATATCGTGTTCCTCACCGATGCGGCGCGCACGGAAGGCGGTCCGCCGCCGGAGATCGAGACCAAGGTTAAGGAACATCAGGAAGACATTGCGGAACTGCGCAAGGAGATCGAGGCGAACGCATTGCTGTTCAACGCCATCGACTCGCGACGCGTGCTGACCGAAGACGTTCTCGCCGTGGAATTCGACGATCCCGGAAAGGTCGTCATCTACGCGGCGGCCAAGCCACCCAGCTGAGCCGGAACTGCTCGACGCCTTGGATATCACAGCGCGCCCATGATCTTCTGCTGAAACCCATAGACTTCACGCTTGCCGCCGAGCGGCACCAGCGTGACGTCGCGCTCCTGGCCGGGCTCGAAGCGCATGGCCGTGCCGGCTGCAATGTCGAGGCGCATGCCCCGCGCCTTGTCGCGATCGAATTTCAACCCCTCATTGGTCTCGAAGAAGTGATAGTGGCTGCCGACCTGGATCGGCCGGTCGCCGCTGTTGGCCACTTTCATCGTGATGGTCGGCTGGCCCTTGTTCAGTTCGATCTCGCCGCCTGCCGTGATGATTTCGCCCGGGATCATCGCCAGCCTCACAAGACGCCGAAGGCGAGGCCGGCACCGACGGCCGCACAGGCGCCGCCGGCGGCGCGCGCAAGGCCTGGGAACCTGATGCCGAGGCCAAGACCGGCAATGAGGCCGGTGGCATGGAGCAGCGCAGTGGCGACGGCAAAGCCGGCCATATAACCGAGCCCGCTGGCGTTTTCAGGCACTTCGGTGCCATGGGCGTGACCGTGGAACAGCGCAAACAGGCCGATGATGGCGACGCCGGCCGAGACGGGAAGATCGACCGCAAGCGCGACCAGCAGTCCCAGCGCCACGACCGACGCCAGTATGCCCGGTTCGATGAACGGCAACGGCACCTGCAGCATGCCGAGCGCGCCGCCCGCCAGCATGACGCCGACGAATGCGAGCGGCCATGCGACAACCGCCTTGCCGCCCTTGAGGGCCGCCCACAGCCCGACCGCGATCATCGCCGTCAGGTGGTCGAGGCCGGAGAGCGGATGCATGAAGCCGGCTGACCAGGACGAGGTCGTGCCGATGCCGACATGGGCATAGGCGGGCATTGCAGCGGCGAGAAGCAGGACCGCCGAGAGGGACGTGCGTTTGATCGTTGCGGGAACCATCGATATGCCTTCCGTTGTCAGGATCGTGCCGTCACGCGGCATCGCGGGCCGGACCGCAGCCCTCGGCCTTGAAGACGCGCTTTGTCGAAGCGGGATATTTCATCAGCATCGCCGCCGGCCGAATCGGGCGCATGGAGAAATTGCCGCCGCAATTCGGGCAGGCGCCGGCCAGCACATTTGCCACGCAATCGGCGCAGAAGGTGCATTCGAAGGTGCAGATCAGCGCGTCCATTGCCTCAGGCGGCAGGTCCTTGTCGCAGCATTCACAGTTGGGTCGCAGCTCAAGCATTTTCCTCTCCTCACCTTATCGGCCTCACCTTATCGGCTCGTGCACGGTGACCAGCTTGGTGCCGTCGGGAAACGTCGCCTCGACCTGGACGTCGTGGATCATCTCGGCGATGCCCTCCATAACCTGCGCGCGGCTGACGACATGGGCGCCGGCCTCCATCAGCTCGGCGACCTGGCGGCCGTCGCGGGCGCCCTCGACGACAAAGTCGGTGATCAGCGCGATCGCCTCCGGGTGATTGAGCTTGACGCCGCGTTCGAGCCGCTTGCGCGCCACGATCGCCGCCATGGCGATGAGCAGCTTGTCCTTTTCCCTTGGCGTCAGGTTCATGCGTTTCCCTAGGATGGCTTAATCAGGAGTGGCGTAATCGGAATCAGAGTGACCATAATTTGGGCAGACCCGCCCGCCCGTTGAGCAATTCGACGAGCGGAACCAGCCGCTTGCGGAGCTGGTAGCCGTCCTCGGCAAACAGCCTCGCAAGAAGCTTGCCAGATTTCTTCACGCTCCAGACACTGGCGTCGCCCTGGCCGCCGATAATGTCCCGGGCCGGATCGAGCAAAGCCTCCACCCGCGGCGAGATCATCAGCACCGTCGCCATTGCTATGGCGCCGCCGGCCACCGCGGAACGGCCCAGAATGGCCGCAATGCCGGGCCCGATGCGGAAATCCTCGGCATGAACAAGCGCTCCGTCCTGACTGACGCGCCAGCGGTCGTGGAAGCTGCCGTGCGCCGCGCGCTCGCCCATGGCGAGGCGGCCGAAGACGGTCGCCTCGAGCACCAGCGCCTCGGCACCGGCGGCAAGCTCCAGGTCGAGCCTGCGGGCAAAGGCCGATCGATCGAAGACGATGGTTTCCTGCGGCAGCCAGGCGATGCGACCGCCAGCGCCGACCGTCAGCTTCACCCGCACCTCGGCGCGATCGGATGCGGCACGGTAGATCTTCTCGCAGGCCTGGGTCGTTATGGTGGCGGAGGCGCCGGCGCCGACATCGACCTCCCAGCCAAGGCGGTCGCCGCCGGTCAACCCGCCGGCGGTGTTGATCAAGACGGCCTCGAGCGGATCGGCCGAGACGGCCGGCATGCGGATCTTGGCGGACCCATCCTGATAGAGGCGCCGAAGACGCGTGCGGTCGCCATTCCTGTCGCAGCCAAGCTGCGCCATTCCGGCGACGCGCTGGGCCGGCAGCACCGAGGTCAGGCCATGTTCGATCGTATCCACGGCGCCAACGTTAAGCACAGCGGCGCCTTTGTCGATATATAGCTTGTTGCTTGACAACGTTTCGGTTTCTATAGAGGGAGCCACCTTGGTACTGTCATGCAGCGCCTGACGGGGTAAAAGGCGACGATGACGATTTTGAATCCGGGAAAAAAGGGGCGCTGATCCGTTGGCGTCGAGAAACGACAAGGTTGGGGAAGGAACCGAATGGCTGACCAGCTGGCAACGGACATCATCGCGAAGATCAAGGCTCATGCCGAGCCCGGTGGCGAAGAAATCACCACCACTACCGAACTGACCTCACTTGGCATCCATTCGCTGGAACTGACGGAGATCATCTTCGACCTCGAGGAACAGTATGGCATCGAGATCGAGATGAACACGGTCGATGCCTGGAGCAACCTGAAGAACGTCGGCGACATGGTCGAGGCGGTTCGCGCGCTGATCGCGAAAAAAGCCTGACTGAATGCACAAGCGCATCGTCATTACCGGCATCGGCGGCCTATGCGGGCTCGGCACCAATGCACCCGCGATCTGGGGCGAGATGCGCGCCGGCCGTTCGGCCATCGGTCCAATCGTCAATTCGGAGCTGCATGACCTGAAAGTCAGGGTCGGCTGCGAAATCAAGACGCTTCCCGATCACGGTATCGACCGCAAGCAGGTCGTGTCGATGGACCGCTTCAGCCTTTTGGCGACGATCGCCGCGCGGGAGGCCGCGCAACAAGCCGGGCTGACCTCGCACGCAGCCAACACCTACAGGATGGGCGCCATCGTCGGCGTCGGCGTCTGCGGCTGGGAGGCGATCGAAGAGAGCTATCGCGCCATCCTGCTCGAAGGCAAGAATCGCACCGGGATCTTCACCGTGCCGAAAGTGATGCCGGGCGCTGCGGCCGGCCATGTCAGCATGGATCTCGGCCTGCGTGGACCGGTCTTCGGCATCACCTCGGCCTGCTCCTCGTCCAATCACGCGATCGCCTCGGCGGTCGACCAGATCAGGCTCGGCCGCGCCGATATCATGGTCGCCGGCGGCACCGATGCGCCGCTGGTCTGGGGCATCCTGAAAGGCTGGGAGGCGCTGCGGGTGCTGGCGCCTGACACGTGCCGGCCATTTTCGGCCGATCGCCAGGGCCTGGTGCTCGGCGAAGGCGCCGGCATGGCGGTTCTGGAAACCTATGAGCATGCGGTGGCGCGCGGCGCCACAATTCTCGCCGAAATTGCCGGGGTCGGCCTTTCCGGCGATGCCTCCGATATCGTCGCGCCGACCATCGAAGGGCCGGAGGCGGCGATGCGCTTCTGCCTCGTCGACGCGGGGCTCAATCCGGAAGACATCGACTATCTCAATGCGCATGGCACCGGCACCAAGGCCAACGACCAGATCGAGACGGCGGCGATCAAGCGCGTCTTCGGCGACCATGCCTACAGGCTTTCGATCTCGTCGACCAAATCGATGCACGCCCACTGCCTCGGCGCGTCGGGCGCCCTGGAGCTGATCGCTTGCATCATGGCGATCCGGGACGGCGTCGTGCCGCCGACGGCCAATTTTCGCGAGACCGACGCCGATTGCGATCTCGACATCACGCCGAATGTGGCGCGCGAGCGCAAGGTGCGCGTTGCGATGAGCAACAGCTTCGCCTTCGGCGGCACCAATGCGGTGCTGGCGGTCAAAGCGGTCTGACCGCAGGCGGTTCACGGCTGGTTGTCCGGGCACGGCGAAACTTTTCACCCGTCATATTGATTCGGGCCGCCCGTCACGCTTATTTCTCTGCGACCCGCCCCTCCCGCGTGCGCGCAAAAATCCCCGCCCAGGAGTTTTCGATGACCGACCTGTCCGCCTTTCCGATCGCCACGCGCTGGCCGGCCAAACATCCCGAACGCATCCAGCTCTATTCGTTCCCGACGCCGAACGGGGTGAAGGTGTCGATCGCGCTGGAGGAACTCGGCCTGCCATACGAGGCGCATGCGGTGAACATCGGCAAGGACGAAAGCTGGACGCCGGAATTCCTGTCGCTGAACCCCAACGGCAAGATACCGGCGATGATCGATCCGGACGGCCCGGGCGGCAAGCCGATCGGGCTTTTCGAATCCGGCGCCATCCTGCTCTATCTCACCGACAAGACCGGCCAGCTGATCCCGGCCGACCCGGTGCGGCGTTACGAAACGATCCAGTGGGTGTTCTTCCAAATGGCCTCTATCGGGCCGATGTTCGGCCAAGTCGGCTTCTTCCACAAATTCGCCGGACGCGAGATCGCCGATAAGCGCCCGCTGGAGCGCTATCGCGACGAGTCGCGGCGGCTGGTCGGCGTGCTCGAGACGAGGCTGAAGGACCGCAGCTGGATCATGGACGACGATTACACAATCGCCGATATCTCTATGCTGGGCTGGGTGCGCAATTTGATCGGCTTCTATGAAGCGCGGGAACTTGTCGGCTTCGACGACTTTCCCAACGTCGCGGCATGGCTGGAACGCGGCCTTGCCCGACCGGCCGTGCAAAAGGGCCTCAACATCCCCGCTCGGGGCTGACCGAGCCGGCCGGTAGCGCAGAAAGGACGGCTCGGCCTATTTGGTTTTAACGCCGCCCTTGCCCATGGCTGCCTTTGCCCATGACGGAAGCGGCAAGGGACGCAGCGCCCCGGGCCGCGGCGACAACCGCACCGGCCGCAACATTGGCCGTCGCCTTCACGGTGCGCATTGCGCTGTCTGCCAAGCCGCCATTTGCCGATTTCCTGGGCTCCGATTTCCTGGGCTTGGCGTGTTTTGCCGTGGCCTTGGCAGCGCCCGGCATCACTTTCCTCGGCGCCGCCTTGCCGAAAGTAGGCTTTGCATCCTTGGAGCGGGCGGCGACCGCCGGGCCGGCGCCTGTCTTTGATTCAGTTGCCTTTGATCGAGTCGCCCTGCCCTTGCCGGGCGCAGGCTTTCTTGCCTTGGTTGCCATCGGACAGTTTCCCTTATGTCAGCATCATTGCCGTATCTGACATAACGGTCGGAAAGTCCTAAGGTTCCGGCGGGCCGTGCTGCGGCATCAAGCGTGATCGCCAATCACCAGATCGGCAGGGCGGCGGCGGGCAAGCACGCGGTCGATGTTGGGCATGTCGTTGGAGGCGATCCAGGCACGAGCGTCCTCGTCGGAGCGGCCATGCTCGTGCCATCGCTCAAGCAGACGGCGCTCGAGCTCGGCGCGCGGCACATCGACGAAAATAGAGAAATCGAACAGCGGCGCCAGTCGCGACCAGGGTTCTTCGTCAAGCAAGAGATAATTGCCTTCGACCAGGATGAACTTGGTGTCGGCGGCGATGATCGAGGCGGCGGCGCGCGACAATTCCATGCTGCGGTCGAACACCGGAATGGCGATGTCGGGCTCGGCCGCGCGGATGCGCTTCAGCAAGGTTTCGAAGCCGGCAAAGTCAAAAGTTTCCGGAGCGCCCTTTCGCGCGCGCAGACCGCGCCGCTCAAGCACGACATCGTCGTAATGGAAGCCATCCATGGGCACGATTTCGGCCGCACCCTCCGGCAGCAGTTCATGCAGGCGGGTCGACAGCGTCGACTTGCCGGCGCCCGGAGGACCGGCGATGGCGACGACAAAACGCTGCGCCTTGCCGGCGCGCTTGAAGATGGTGGCGGCGAGATGAGCGATCTCGGACATCGGAGCCTTTCTGGCTGGGTGTTTTCGATCGCATCTTGGCGATAGTTTGCCGGAATTTCAAATCCGGGACTGACGTTATCCAGGGTAGTCGCTTCAGCAATGATCGCTTGTTACTTGTGTTGAAGACCGACCAATTGTCGAGGGCGGCGCCACTGCCCCCTCATCCGGCCGCTTCGCGGCCACCTTCTCCCCGCTGGGGAGAAGAGAGATAGGAGCCGGCGCTGCCGATCTCCTCTCCCCTCGGGGAGAGGTCGGATTGCCCCGAATTGCTCTTTGCAATTCGGTTGGCAAACCGGGTGAGGGGGCAGCGCCAACGCTCGCAATGGAAGGCGAACTCCAACCTGAAGCGATCGCCCAGGACACTCAGGCTGGGACCGACCTGCCGAGCCGCAGGAAATCGCTGTCGAAGGCGACATTCCGGGTCGAACCGTTGGCAGCCGTGAGGCGCATGTGCCCCTGCGCGGTTGTGATGTCGCGCGGCGGCTCGCCGTCGGCTTCTTGAGGCAGGGCGCCGATGACGTGGCGGAACGAGACGCTGCGACCTTCAGCCAGAGCAAAGGCGGTCGCCACCCCTTCCCGCTTCAGCCAGTTGTCGCCCAGCGAGGCGGCATGGCCGAGCGCTGTGCGGCCATCCTCGATGCCGAGCACGCCGCGATGACGGCCGCTCCACGGCGCGTAGTCGCGCCCGCCATTGCTGATCCACAGCATGGTGACCGGCAGCTCGGCCGGGTTCTTCAGCACCAGAACGAGATCGGCTTCCGCCTTTCGCGCCAGCGCGGTCCAGCCCGGCCCGCTATGGTTGGCCTCGACCAGCGTGACGAAATCCTCCCGGCTCTGGTCCATGCGATAGTCGGTCAGGTCGAGCGTGCCGCCATCGGCGGCGGGAAAATGCGTCAGGTCTGATGAGCGGGCCGGATAGGCGAAGAGAAAACGGCCACGGGCCGGATCGGGCTCCAACGGGTCGTCCGGCGTTGCCGCAAACCGCTTTGGCGAAAAGGCGAGCTTGCCGCCGTCCTTCATCACCGTCATCGGATGATGGGCGACGGAAATGCCGCCCGAACCGCCGGAAAAGACATGCTCCTGGTAGAGAAACGGGTGGTCGTCGCGCAAGGTCAGGATCT
>NZ_RZTA01000126.1:0-17319 GCF_004023115.1 Mesorhizobium sp. M6A.T.Cr.TU.017.01.1.1 | reverse complement strand
GCCATTCGAAGAGGATTTGGCGATGGACGACAAGATTGGGGACGTCGAGCTCGGGGACGACGAGCTTACCGCCTCGCTCGAACCGGATTTCCTGCTCGACGACGATGCAACGGACGAGGCTGAACAGAATACTGCCGCCGTTTCCGCGCCGGTCGAACCCGCCTTCGATGAAGAATTCGACAACGCTGTCGCAAGCTCGCTCGAAGACGAGCTGATGCTGGACGAGCACGTGCCGATGGAGCAGGCGGCCGTTGCCGAAGTCTCCACACCGGCCGCCGAACCCGCCTTCGACGATGAGTTCGACAATGCCGTCGCAAGCTCGCTCGAAGACGAGTTGATGCTCGACGAACATATGCCGTTAGAGCAGGCCGCTGTTGAAACTCCTGCTGCGCCTGTTCGAGCCGTTTCGGAAGAGTCCGAGGAGGACTTTGCCGGCCATTTCGACGACGCCATGGCCGATGTCGATATGGATTTCGACGTTCGCACGGATGAACCAGTCGAAATTGACGCGCCCGAAATTGACGAACCGGAGGCTATCGCCGCCAAGGACGAGCCGTCCGCCACGACCCTGGAAGACGCGTTCGACGCCGATTTCGATTTGAGTTTCGAGGACGCGCTTGCCGAGGAAGCCGAAGAGCCGGTTGCGCAGGCCTCCGGCGTTGCAGCCCAACCGACGGCGCCGGCTGCCGCGGTCCAGCCGGCGGCGCCAACCGCCGTCGCTGATGAGCGGAGCCTTGAAGACGAACTGAACGCGCTGTTGGGCACGATGAACACACGGGCTGCCCCCGTGACGGCTTCCGCTGCCAACGAGCCAGCCATGGTTCAGCAGCCTGTGGCCGCGGCTGAAAAGGTCACCGACAAACCAACGGATACTGTCGAGGAACTGGACTGGAGCCTTGACGAGCAAGACCTTTCGGAGCAGCCGGAGGATGGTGCGGTTCAGGCCGCCGATGCCGATCTCGACACCGTTCTCTTCGATGAGCTCGAGGGCCAGGATTTCTGCGCTGAAGATGCCGCCGGGCCGGCCGATGTCGGTTTCGACGATGATGCATTGCATGCAGCCTTCGCCAAGGACATCGGTCTAGATCATGGCGACGACGATAACGTTGCGGCCGCCGCTCACCAGGAAGATCCGGATGATTCGCTCAACTGGATGGCGGCACGCTCCGCTGCGCCGGCGCCGGCCCGTTCGTGGAGCCGCGTAACGCCGGTCGCACAGTCGCAGCCTGCCTTTGCAGCCCAGCCGACGGCCTCGGCGAGGACCACGGAAGTGGCCTCGGTGAAGACCACGGAAACGACGCCGCCAATGGCTGCGGCCCCCTCCTATCAGGACGACCTGGCCTATCAGGATGAGCCGGCCGAAGACGATGCCGCCAATGCGGCGTCTGCGCCAGCGCAAAGCGAACAGACTTCGGCGTATGACGAGATGCCCGATGTCGAGACGGTCGATGTGCCCGAGCGCGTCGTGGCGCTGGCGGACGACCTCGATATTCCGGACCTCGACTTCAATGAAGACGAACCGGCGGCGCCTGCTTATGACGATCTCGACAGCGAGTTCGCCAGCCTTCTCACGGAAATGAATGCCGTGGACGTCGCTGCCGCCCCGGCGCGCAGCGCGGCGTATGACGACGAATCCTACAATGCCGGATTCCAGTCAGGGGCTGGGTTTCAGTCGGGGGCAGGGTTCCAGTCAGGCTATGAGCCCGACCGCGTTGAAACGCGGACCTATGCGGCGAGACCCGCAGAAGCGCCCGTCAGTGCGGCTTATGCCGATGCCGCCAGCGGCTTCGATCTGGGCGACTTGCCAGCCGGCCGGCCGGCTCCGCAGGCCAACGACTTTGGCTTAGACGAACTCGACTACGATCCCGAGCTGGATGAGGCCATGTCGGTTCCAGGCCTGGAACAGGATACCGCGAGGCCCCGGCGCCGCGGCCTGCTGGTCGCTGCGGTTGTAGGCGCCGTGGCGATCGCCGGCGGTCTCGGCGCCTTCGCGCTGTCTTTCGGTGGCAACGGCGGCAACGACGCGCCGGTCATCGTCAAGGCGGACAACGCACCGATCAAGATCAGGCCTGAAAATCCGGGCGGCACCGTCGTGCCGAACCAGGAAAACAAGGTTTATGACGCCGTGGCCAAGGGTGGCGCGAAGCCTGCCGAACCGGTCCAGGAAAAACTGGTCACCAACGCCGAAGAGCCCGTGGACGTCACGGCCAAGGAGCCGCCGCAGAGCCGTGTGGTCGATCTTTCGCCCGACGACTTCGACGCGGCTGAAGGCGTTGATGCGGCCGGCGGCACGCAAGCGGCCGGAAATGCCGACGTCGCCGCCGCGCCGACGCCCAAGTCCGAGGATCGTATTGCCCAGGTTCTGCAAGAGGCTGACAAAGGCATAGACCCCGATGTCGTCGCCGTCGCGCCGCGCAAGGTGAGAACCATGGTCGTCAAATCAGATGGCTCACTGGTTGCGCGGGAGGATCCGGCGCCTGCGGTGGCGCAGGTGGCTGCCGTCGACCCTGTCGATCCGGCGCCGCAGCATGTGGCCCCGGCGGGTCAGGCCGGCGAAGCGGAGCAGACCGGCACGGTCCCGCCTGTTGCCGACCAGGCAAGTGGTAACTTACTAGGTGGCGACCAGACCGAAACCGCCAGGCCGGAAACAGCCGAGCCGGCAGCCGCGCCCAAGTCTGAGGCCGATGCCCAAACCAGCCAGCCTGCCAATACGCCGGCCACGGTTCCGGTGGCGCCGCAACGTCCGTCCGACCAGCCTGTCGACGTCGTCGGCGAGGTCAAGCCGGACCAGGTTGCGTCCATCAATCCGGCGGCGGCCTCGACCGGCGGTGGCTCGTGGTCGATGCAGATCGCCTCGCAGCCGACTGTCGAAAGCGCCCAGTCCAGCTATGCGGACCTGCAGCGCCGCTACGGCAGCGTGCTGGCCGGCCGCACCGCCAACATCGTCAAGGCCGAGATCGCCGGCAAGGGAACGTTCTATCGCGTCCGGGTGCCGGCGCAGTCGCGCAACGATGCGATCAACCTGTGCACCAGCTACAAGGCTGCCGGCGGCAACTGCTTCGTGTCGCGCTAGCCGTTTCAAATCTCCCGCCCTTGGGCGGAAAGAGCCGGCGCGGTCACAGACCGCGCCGGTTTTTTTATGTGGAAGGGAGATCTTTGTGGGAAGGGATTCTGGCTCAACCGCATGTGGCTCGATGCGATTCCCTTTGTTCGCGTGAAGCTCTAAACTCCTGTCCATGACCGAATCAAAATCCATGATCCTCGGCTGCGCCGGGAAATCGCTCACACGCGACGAAATCAAATTCTATCGCAATGAATGCCCGTGGGGATTCATCCTGTTTGCGCGTAACATCGGCGAGACCGAGCAGATCCGCGATCTGGTCGCCGCAATGCGCGACTGTATCGAGCGCCCGGACGCCCTGGTGTTCATCGACCAGGAAGGCGGCCGGGTGCAGCGTTTGCGGCCGCCGCTGGCGCCGAACTATCCCGCCGGTGGTGCGCTCGGCGCCTTGTGGCGCAACGACCACGACGCCGGCAACCGCGCCGCCTGGCTGTTGGCGCGGCTGCATGCCTTCGATCTCTCGCGCTATGGCATCACAGCCGATTGCCTGCCGGTGCTCGACGTGCCGATCGAGGGCGCCAGCGACGTCATCGGCGCCCGCGCCTATGGCAAGGAGCCTCGTGCCGTCATCGAACTGGGTCGCGCCGCGGCTGAAGGGTTGATGTCGGGCGGCGTGCTGCCGGTCATGAAGCATATTCCGGGGCATGGACGGGCCTTTGCCGACACGCATTTCGAACTGCCGACCGTCGATGCCTCGATGAGCGACTTGCAGCGGCATGATTTCGCCCCGTTCAGGGAGCTCAATCATTTGCCGATGGCGATGACGGCGCATGTCGTCTACAGCGCGATCGACCCGAAGAACCCGGCCACGACGTCCGGCAAGGTCATCGATGAGATCATCCGCGGCGAAATTGGTTTCGACGGGCTGTTGATGAGCGACGACACCTCGATGAAGGCACTTTCTGGGGATTTCCCGACAAAGGCGGCCGCGATCCTTGCGGCGGGCTGCGATCTGGTCCTTCACTGCAACGGCGTTTTCGAGGAGATGGCCGGCATTGCGTCGCGCACAACAGGGCTTGAAGGCACGTCGCTGCGCCGCGCGCAGCGGGCGCTGACCTATATCAAGAACCGCGATCGGGCTGATGAGACCGAGATACGCGCCGAATTCGCCACCTATTTCGATGCGGTGGCCTAGACCATGATCCCGAAAAGTGGGAGCCGGTTTTTCGGAACAGATCATGGTCAAACAAGAAGATAGAAGCAAAGGAAAGCGACAGTAGGTGGCGGAAACATTGGACAGTAAGGCCGGCAAGGCCGCACCGATGGACCGTCTGTGGGCCGAGAACGACGATTCGCGGCTGACCGGCGATCCTGCGTTGGTCGTTGACGTCGACGGGTTTGAAGGCCCGCTCGATCTTCTGCTGCATCTTGCGCGTAACCAGAAGGTCGATCTGTCGCGCATCTCGATCCTGGCGCTGGCCGAGCAATATCTGGCCTTCGTCGAGAAGGTGAGGGCGCTCAGGCTGGAGCTCGCCGCCGACTATCTGGTGATGGCGGCGTGGCTGGCGTTTCTCAAGTCGAAGCTTTTGATCCCCAAGCAACCCGGCGACGACGGCGAAAGCGGCGAGGAGCTGGCGGCGGTGCTGCAATTCCGGTTGAAGCGGCTGGAAGCGATGCGCGACGCGGCGGCACGCCTGGTTAACCGCAACCGGCTCGGACGCGATGTGTTCGCCCGCGGCATGCCGGAAATGGTCATCGTCGAGAAACGCAACGCCTATTCGGCCTCGCTCTACGATCTGCTGACCGCTTATGCGCAGCAACGCCAGAAACAGGCGATCACCAATGTGACCATCGCCAGGCGCGGTGTGTGGTCGCTCAAGGACGCGCGCGATATCCTGAACAGGCTGATCGGCACGTTTGCCGACTGGACGGCGCTGGACAGTTTCCTGGTCGAATATCTGACCGGCCCGGATGAGCGGCGTACCGCGATTGCCAGCTCGTTTGCGGCCACGCTGGAACTGGTGCGCGAAGGCAAAATGGAAATGCGGCAAGACGAGGTGTTCGCGCCGCTTTATCTGCGCGGCCGTGCGCAAGGCATCAGGGCAGTCGAGGTGGCATCATGAGTGAACGCGCCAACGCTTCGGTCATTCCGTTCAAGGTCGACGACGAGACCGAAGACGGCATGCTCGGCGAGACTCCGGCAGAAAATCAGGCGCAGAACTTTTCCCAGAATCCTGGCGAGCGGCTGCATATGGCGGAAGCCGTGCGCATGGCCGAGGCGATCGTTTTCGCCAGCGCCGAGCCGGTCAGCGAAAAGCAGCTTGCCGCGCGCCTGCCCGATGGCATCAACATTGCCGCGGCGATGGCCGAACTGCAGCAGATTTATGCGCGGCGCGGCGTCAATCTGGTGCGCGTCTCCGATGCCTGGGCGTTCCGCACCGCCGGCGACCTCGCTTTCCTGATGAGCCGCGACACAGTGCAGCAGAGGAAGCTTTCCCGCGCGGCGCTCGAAGTGCTGGCGATCATCGCCTATCACCAGCCGGTGACGCGAGCCGAGATCGAGGACATCAGAGGCGTCGAGACCTCGAAGGGCACGCTGGACACGCTGATGGAGACCGAATGGGTGAAGATGCGCGGTCGGCGCCGCACGCCCGGCCGTCCCGTCACCTACGGCACCACCGACATTTTCCTCGACCATTTCGCATTGGAGGAGATCCGCGATCTTCCCGGCATGGAGGAATTGAAGGGCGCCGGGCTGCTTTCGGGCCGCATGCCGTCGAATTTCTCCATTCCGCTGCCGCCGGCCGATCCGGATGCGCTGACCGACGACGAGGATCCGCTGACCGACATCGACCTCGAGGAACTCGGCCTGTTGACGCCGCGTGTCGAGGATGATTGACCGCAAACGACGCGCCGAAAGCCGTTGGTTTTCGGGGCTGCGCCGATTGGTAGCGGGCTACGGCGCCGAAAGTGCGTGACTTCGGCCACTCATTTATAAACTCTGTCGCGGTTGTGTTTGAATCCCGACGCGAAAGCGCATAGATCATCGTCAGAGAAAACATTCGAGAGAGATTGTTATGGGTTCATTTTCGATTTGGCACTGGATGATCGTGCTGGTGATCGTGCTGCTGGTGTTCGGCCGCGGCAAGATTCCCGAGCTGATGGGTGACATGGCCAAGGGTATCAAGAGCTTCAAGAAGGGCATGGCCGACGACGATGTTGCCGAGGACAAGCGCACCGTCGAACATCGTGCCGACGAAACCGTTTCGGCAGTGAAGGAAAAGGCCAGCAAGAGCTGAGCCCAAAACTTTAGTCGGAACGTATCGCCATGTTCGACATCGGCTGGACCGAGATGCTGGTGATCGCGATCGTCATGATCGTGGTCGTCGGGCCCAAGGATTTGCCCAACATGCTGCGCACCTTCGGGCGCACGACGACAAAGCTGCGCGGCATGGCAGCCGACTTCCAGAAACAGTTCAACGATGCGTTGAAGGAGGCCGAGCTCGACGACGTCAAGAAGTCGGTCGATTCACTCAGAAGCCTCAATCCGGCCGCCGAGATCAGGAAACAGCTCAATCCGTTCGAGCAGGCGGCAGCCGATGTCCGTTCAGGTGTCGATGCGGTGATGAAGCCGAAGCCGGCCATCGACCCGGTCACGCCAGCTGCTTCGCCACCGCAGGAGACCGAGCTGAAGAATGGCGCGACGGTGCTGCCGGGCGTCAGTGCTCCGGAAGCGGCGCCGGCGGCGCCGATCTTTCCGGCGATGACCGATGAGTCGGTGGTGCCGTCGCCTGTCGGGACGGCAACGCCGGCTGCACCGCAAAAGGCCTCGGCAGCGAAGAAGAAGCCTGCGCCAGCGAAAGCGATGCCGGCCCCCAAGGCCGCAGCCAAGCCAGCGGCAGCAGCAAGACCTGCCGTGACAAAGACCGCAGCTAAAAAGGCCGAGCCGAAGCCTGCACCGGCAGCGGTGAAGAAGCCGACTGCAGCCGCCAAAAAGACGGCGGGAGCCAGCAAGTGAGCGTTTCGGAAAAGGACGAGATCGATAAATCGGCGGCTCCGCTGATGGAGCATCTGATCGAATTGCGCCGGCGACTGATGTGGTCGATCGGCGGGTTCTTCGTCGCCTTCCTGTTCTGCTTCTTTTTCGCCAAGCAACTGTTCAACCTGTTGGTCGTGCCGTTCAAATGGGCGACCCAATGGGCAGGGCTCGACCCGCACAAGGTTGAGCTGATCTACACGGCGCCGCAGGAATTCTTCTTCACCCAGGTGAAGCTGGCAATGTTCGGCGGCATGGTGATCGCCTTTCCGCTGATCGCCACGCAGATCTACAAATTCATCGCGCCCGGCCTCTACAAGAACGAACGCAACGCTTTCCTGCCGTTCCTGATCGCTTCGCCGATCCTGTTCCTGATGGGCGCGTCGCTGGTCTATTTCTTCTTCACGCCGATGGTGATGTGGTTCTTCCTCGCCATGCAGCAGGCCGGCACTGACGACCAAGTGCAGATTTCGTTGCTGCCGAAAGTGTCGGAATATCTCAGCCTGATCATGACGCTGATCTTTTCCTTCGGCCTGGTGTTCCAGTTGCCGGTGGTGACCAGCCTCATGGCGCGGGTCGGCATGCTGTCGTCGCAGGCGCTGGTCGAAAAGCGCAAATGGGCGATCGTCATCGCCTTCGTCGTCGCGGCTGTGCTGACACCGCCCGACCCGATAAGCCAGATCGGCCTCGCCATCCCAACGATCATTCTCTACGAGGTCTCAATCTGGTCGGCCCGGCTGATCGAGCGTAGCAAGGAACGGGAACGTCTGGCGCGCGAGAAGCGGGAGGCCGCAGAAGAGGTGGCCGAAAAGCCCGCGGACGCGCCTTCGACGTAGGCTGGCCGGAGGCCTTAATCAAGGTTTGCGGGACAGCGCCCCCTCTGTCCTGCCGGACATCTCCCCCACACGGAGGGAGATTGGCAGCTTCGGCGACGGCTCATTTCTTTAGCGCTGGAGGTTGGCGAAAGCCGCAGTGACGGCCGATCTCCCCACCCGCGGGGGAGATGTCCGGCAGGACAGAGGGGGCGCGAAGGAACTCGACTTTGACGTCTTGCATCGGTCAAGGATGCGGTTTACGCCCTCTGACCTAAAACGCGATGCGTTTTAGGTCTTTGTTTTGGGCATGTCGTTGTCCCAAAACCGCTGTGCACTTTTGGGCGACATGCCCGCCGAGGACGATCAAACCATGCTCGACATCAAATGGATTCGCGACAACCCGAAGGCCCTTGTCGAGGCGCTCAAGAAGCGCTCGTGGTCCAGCGATGACGCGCAGTCCACGGTCGATGATCTGATCGCCAGGGACGAGGCGCGGCGCGAGCATCTCACCGAGCTGCAGACCAGGCAGGAGCGCCGCAATGCCGCCTCGAAGGAGATCGGCAATGCCATGCGTTCGGGCGACGCCGCCCTTGCCGAAAAACTCAAAGCCGAAGTCGGCGAGATCAAGGCTTTCATCCAGAACGGCGAGGCGCGCGAACGCGAACTCGACAAGGCGCTGAATGACGCATTGGCCGAGCTGCCCAATGTGCCGCTCGACGACGTGCCGGTCGGCAAGAACGAGGACGACAATGTCGTCAAGCGCATCGTCGGCAAGGTGCCAACGCGTCCGAACTGGGTGAAGGAGCATTTCGAGATCGGCGAAGCGCTCGGCATGATGGATTTCGAGCGGGCGGCGAAGCTGTCCGGCTCGCGCTTCACGGTGCTGAAGGGTGGGCTGGCGCGAATGGAACGCGCGCTCGGCCAATTCATGCTGGATCTGCACACGACCGAGCATGGCTATGAGGAGATCCAGCCGCCGCTGATGGTGCGCGACGATGCGATGTTTGGCACCGGGCAGCTGCCAAAATTCAAGGAAGATTTGTTTCGCGCTTCGATCAATGATCTGAATCGGTTTTGGAAAGAGTACGAGGAAGCGCGCAACGAGCAATACGAGGATTTTAGAAACAGCAAAGCCAGCCTCGACAGAATTAAGTCCGAAGGGATGGCAAGGCAGCGCAAATGGGTGAATGACTTCGAAAGTGGGAAGTTCGCAGAGAACTTTTATCTCATCCCGACCGCCGAAGTGCCGCTGACCAACCTCGTGCGCGAAGAAATCACCCCGCATGAAAAGCTGCCGCTGCGCTATACGGCGCTGACCCCATGCTTCCGTTCGGAAGCGGGCTCGGCCGGGCGCGACACGCGCGGCATGCTGCGCCAGCACCAGTTCTACAAGGTCGAGCTGGTCTCGATCACCGATCAGGAATCGTCGCTCGCCGAGCACGAGCGGATGACCGAATGCGCTGAAGCGGTGTTGAAACGGCTGGAATTGCCGTTCCGCACCATGACGCTATGCACCGGCGATATGGGCTTTGGCGCGCGCAAGACCTACGACATCGAGGTCTGGCTGCCGGGCCAGAACGCCTATCGCGAGATTTCGTCCTGCTCGGTGTGCGGCGATTTCCAGGCGCGGCGCATGGACGCCCGCTACAAGGACAAGGACGGCAAGGGCAACCGCTTCGTCCACACGCTGAACGGCTCCGGCACCGCCCTCGGCCGCGCTCTTATTGCCGTCATCGAAAACTATCAGAATGAGGATGGCAGCGTAACCATTCCTGAAGCGCTTCGGCCTTACATGGGCGGTCTGGAAAAGATCGAATCGAAATAATGCGCATCCTCCTGACCAATGATGACGGCATCCATGCCGAAGGCCTCGCATCGCTTGAACGCGTCGCCCGGACGCTGTCGGACGATGTCTGGGTGGTGGCGCCGGAGCAGGACCAGTCCGGCTATGCGCATTCGCTGTCGATCTCGGAGCCGCTGCGCCTGAGGAAGATCGGCGAAAAACACTTTGCCGTGCGTGGCACGCCGACCGATTGCGTCATCATGGGCGTGAAGAAGATCCTGCCCGCAGCACCCGACCTGATCCTGTCCGGCGTCAATTCCGGCGCCAACATCGCCGACGACGTCACCTATTCGGGAACCGTCGCCGGCGCCATGGAAGGCGCGCTGCTCGGCGTGCGCTCGATCGCGCTCAGCCAGGCCTATTCCTACGTCGGCGAGGATCGCGTCGTTCCCTACGAGACCACCGAGGCGCTGGCGCCGGCGCTGCTCCAGAAGCTTGTCGCCATGCCGCTGCCGGACGGCGTGCTGCTCAACGTCAATTTTCCGAATTGCGCGCCAGAAGAGGTCGCCGGCACGGTGGTCACCTCGCAAGGCAAGCTCGTCCACAGCCTGTGGGTCGACGAGCGCCGCGACGGCCGCGGACTTCCCTATTATTGGCTGCGCTTCGGGCGCGAGCCGGTCGAGGGCAAGCAAGGCACTGACCTGTATGCCTTGCGCAACCGGCTGGTGTCGGTGACGCCGCTGCAGCTCGATCTCACCGCTCATGAAATCCGAGATCAACTGACTAAGGCGCTCGCATGAACCTGAACCACGGCCCGACGGTCGACGACCGGGAAGGCTTCGCCGCGTTCCTGCTCCGCTTGCGTGGTAAGGGCGTGGTGCCGAAGGCGCTGATCGCCGCCTTCGAGGCGACGCCGCGGCGCGGCTTCCTTTCCGCGCAGTTCCATCCGATCGCCTGGTCGGACCGGATGCTGCCGATCGAATGCGGCGAGGCGATCGAGGGCGCTGATCTGCAAGCAGCGGTGATCGCAGCGCTTGCCATCGAGCCGGGCAACCGCGTGCTCGAGATCGGTACCGGGTCAGGCTACACGGCGGGGGTGATGTCGCGGCTTGCCGCGCGGGTCGTCACCATCGACCGCTACAAGACGCTGGCCGAGCAGGCCAAACAGCGCTTCGAGGCGCTCGGCATCGGCAATGTCATCGTGCGCCAAGCGGACGGCTCCAACGGACTAGCCAATGAGGCGCCGTTCGACCGCATCGTCGCATGGGTGGCCTTCGACAGCCTGCCGCGCTTCCTGCTCGATCAATTGTCGAGCGGCGGCATCGTCATCGCACCGATCGGACCCGAGGAGGGCGAGCAGGTGCTGGCCAAACTGACCAAGGTCGGCAGCCGATTCGAACGTGAGGACATCGGCCTCGTCCGCCTGCAGCCGATCCTGCGCAGCGTAGCCGCGGTCATCTAGGATCTGTCGGTATTCAGGTGATGCCCGCAACCGACCTGTCTGGTCGCGTCGCGCCCGTCTCCGACTCGGCTCGACCTGAATCTCAACCCGACCAGGTTCAGCCTTAAATATTTTAAGAAAATTTGCGTCTGATTCTAGAGGTTTAACCGACCAGTAACATTAACGCGCTTTAATCACGGTCAGTCTGTACCGGGTATCTGCGGGTAAATGCGATGCAATTCAGTATTTTGAAGGCAAACGGACGCAACCTGGCGCGCGGTTTCGCCGTCCTTATGGTTGCGGGCACCGCGGCGGGATGCAGTTCCCAGGTCTCGCGGTTCAACAGCGTCGATGACGTCTTCACCTCCTCGACCAACAACCAGCGCACCATCATCGACAAGCAGGACGCCGCCCAGCCTTATCCCGGCGATGTCCCGGTCTCGGCCGCGCCGCTCGACGGCAGCCATACCCAGTCGGTCAGCCGCTCAAGCCTCGAACCGGTTACGACACAGCAATTGCCGCCGGTCAGCCAGTCGCAGCCAGCCCCCGCGTTGGCGCCGGCCCGCACCGCTTCGGCGCCAGCCGCCCCCCAGGTCGACCGGACTGCAACCGGGACAGTGGCAAAGCCGTTCAAGGACGCACAGTCCGACGCTCCGCGCATGGCGACGGCAGGCGGCGAACCGCGCGCCACCGAGATCATCGTTAGGGATGGCGAGACCATTTCCGGCCTGTCGCGGCGCTACGGCGTGCCCGCCGATGCCCTTATGAAAGTCAATGGGCTGAGCGCGACCAACGGGCTGAAGACCGGCCAGAAGCTCGTCATCCCGGCCTATGCCTATTCGGGCAAGAAACCGGCGCCGAAGCTGGCCGACGCCAAGCCTGCGAACGACACCAAGCACGATTTGCCGGCCAAGGCGCCGGAGATGGTAGCCGTGCTGCCGCAGCAGCCGAAGCTCAAGGAGGGCAAGTCCGCAGCGCAGGTGGATGCCTCGGCGGCCGCGAGCCAGCCGAAGGACGGAAAACCCGCGTCCAGGACGGCTGGTGCCGGTGGCACCTACACGGTCCAGCAGGGCGATACGCTGTCGGCCATCGCCAGGAAAACCGGCGTCGGCGTGGCTGCGTTGAAGCAGGCGAACGGCATGCAGGACGGCCTGCTCAAGATTGGCCAGACCCTGAAGGTGCCGGCCGGCGGAACCGCGACGGTTGCCAGCGCCAAGCCGGCAAAGGTCGATCCGGTAACGACAGCCACCACTTCGCCTGCGGCAAAGACCACGCCGTCGGAGACGCTCGCCGCCTACACGCCGCCGAAGAAGGATGCGAAGGTCATCCAGCAGGCCGAGGACGATGACGCGGTGGCGCCCAACGCCACAGGCATCGGCAAGATGCGGTGGCCGGTGCGCGGCCGCGTGATCTCCGGCTTTGGCGGCGGCAAGGACGGTGTCGACATTGCCGTGCCGGAAGGAACCCCGGTCAAGGCGGCCGAGAACGGCGTCGTCATCTATGCCGGCGATGGTCTCAAGGAATTCGGCAATACGGTGCTGGTTCGCCACGAGAACGGGTTGGTCACGGTCTATGGCCACGCCCGTTCGATCGAGGTCCAGCGCGGCCAGAAGGTCAAGCGCGGCCAGGAAATCGCGCAGTCCGGCATGAGCGGCACCACCGACTCGCCGAAACTGCATTTCGAAGTCCGCAAGAACTCGGCGCCGGTCGATCCTTCGACCTATCTTGAATAAAGGAAGTCGATCCTTCGACCTATCTCGAATAAAGGAAGTCGATCCTTCGACCTATCTCGAATAGAAGAAGAAAAGCGATTGCGCGCCGCCTGACCTCCAGTCCGGCCCGCCGGCTCAGCCCGCTCCGTAAGGGGCGGGCTTTTTCAGTCGCTTTTCTGGACCATGATCTTGTCCGAAAACCGGGCTCCACTTTTCGGGATCATGGTCTAATCCTTGAGCGATTTGCCGAGCCGGCCTGCCAGATCCTGGGTGAACTGCCAGGCAACGCGGCCCGAACGGCTGCCGCGCGTCGTCGCCCATTCCAGCGCCTCGGCGCGCAGCGTCTCGGGGTCGATGGCAAGGCCGTGATGGCTGATATAGCCGTCGATCATGTCGAGATACTCGTCCTGTGAGCATTTGTGGAAGCCGAGCCAGAGGCCAAAACGATCGGACAGCGAAACTTTTTCCTCGACCGCCTCCGATGGGTTGATCGCGGTCGAGCGTTCATTGTCGATCATGTCGCGCGGCAATAGATGTCGCCGGTTCGAGGTGGCATAGAAGATCACATTGGCCGGGCGGCCCTCGACGCCGCCTTCGAGCGCCGCTTTCAGCGACTTGTAGGACGTGTCGTCATGGTCGAAGGACAGGTCGTCGCAAAACAGGATAAAGCGGTAAGGTGCTGCCTTCAGCAAATTCATAAGCTTTGGCAGCGTGTCGATGTCTTCGCGATGGATCTCGATGAGCTTGAGCGGCAGGTCCAGCTTTGCCGACGCGTTGACCGCCGCATGCACGGCCTTGACCAGCGAGGACTTGCCCATGCCGCGCGCTCCCCACAACAGCACGTTGTTGGCTGCATAACCGGAAGCGAAGCGCTCGGTGTTGTCGACCAATATGTCGCGGACGCGGTCGACGCCGCGGATCAGGCCGATATCGACGCGGTTGACCTTGAGCACCGGCTCCAGATTGCCGGGATCGGCCTGCCAGACGAAGCAATCGGCCTTGCCGAGATCGGTTTCCGGCACCGGTGGCGGAGCGAGGCGGACGACCGCCTCGATCAGGCGGTCGAGCTTCTTGTTCAGGGCTTCGATGGTGCTATCGCTCATTTTATCTTTGCACTCAGGAGGGGATGACACGGAACCTAATTTGGTTCCGGCGTTTCGGAACCAGTTCCAACCTTTTGTTAGAACATGATCTTTTCCGAAAACCGGGCGTCGTTTTCGGGATCATGCTCTAACACGGCTCAACCAGCCGGAAAAGCAGCTGAAATGCCTGACCGCAGTTGCATTGGCAACTTTACCGACTATATTCCGGCGAAATTTCACGGGGCCGCCAAATTTCCCCAGGACGGTTTGGCGGCTGTCTTTCAAAATTCAGGAGTACCTAGATGTTCGTGACACCGGCATACGCCCAAGGCGTCGGCGCCTCCCCGGATATGTTCATCAGCATTTTGCCGTTTGTCCTGATTTTCGTGATCATGTATTTTCTGATCATCCGGCCGCAGCGCACGCAGTTGAAGAAGCGCGGCGAGATGCTGGCGGCGGTTCGCCGCGGCGACACGGTCGTCACCGGCGGCGGTTTCGTCGGCAAGGTGACCAAGGTGATCGACGACAATGAGCTCGAGATCGATCTCGGCGGTGGCACCAAGGTAACGGCGCTGCGCTCGACGATCGCAGACGTGCGCGTCAAGGGCGAGCCGGTGGCGAACCAGAACGCCAAGAAATAATCGGATGTCGGCGGGACGATCCGCCAGAACGCCCTGACGGACGACGCCGATGACTCTGATCTGCGGTGGCTGTGGCCATCGCAGGAGTTCTGATGCGCCCAGTCTTCTCGCTGCCAGCCCGCTCGCCCCGTCCAGGGCGCCAACGATCTCGTCGTGCTATTGCCCGCTGGTGCCTTGCCAGCAAGATTGACAATAGTTGAAGAAAGCCCGATGGCAGCACCAAAGTGAACTGTCTTGTGCTCGAGGCGAGCATTTGGCGAAACCAGAACGCCAAGAAATAACCCCATTCCAGGCGGAACGATCCGCCAGAACGCCCTGACGGACGACGCCATATGCTTTATTTCTCGCGCTTCAAGATGATCCTGATCTGGCTGGCCGTGGCCGCCACAGTGATCCTCGCTGCGCCCAATCTTTTCTCTGCCAGCACGCTGGCCCAGCTTCCTAATTGGGTGCCGAAGCGCCAGATGACGCTCGGCCTCGATCTGCAGGGCGGCTCGCATATCCTGCTCAGGATGGATCCGAACGATCTGATCAAGGATCGGCTGGAGACGACACGCGACGAAATCAGGACGCGCCTGCGCGACGCCAAGATCGGTTACACCGGCCTTTCCGGATCAGGCCGGGCCGTGCAGGTCCGCATCACCGATCCCGGTCAGCTCGAAGCCGCCAAGACGGCGCTGAAGACATTGACCGACCCGGTGGCAGCCGGCCTGTTCAGCGGCGGCTCCGTCCAGGAGATGTCGCTTGATGATTCCGAGCCCGGCCTGCTCAAGTTCGCCGTCACCGATGCCGGCATCAAGTACCGCACGTCGACGGCGTTGGCGCAGTCGCTCGAGGTTGTCGAGCGCCGCGTCAACGAGCTCGGCACCACCGAGCCGATCGTGCAACGCCAAGGTGAAGACCGCATTCTGGTCCAGGTGCCGGGCCTGCAGGATCCGCAGAGGCTGAAGGACATTCTTGGTCAGACCGCCAAGCTGACCTTCCAGATGGTCGACCAGTCGATGCCGGTGCAGGACGCGCTCAACGGTCGTCCGCCAGCGGGATCGTCGGTATTGTATTCGCAGGATGATCCGCCGGTTCCGTACCTGATCGAGAACCGCGTCATCGTTTCGGGCGAAAATCTCACCGATGCGCAGGCGACGTACAATTCCCAGACCAACGAGCCGGTGGTTTCGTTCACCTTCGATTCCAAGGGAGCGGCGCGCTTCGGCCAGGCGACCTCGCAGAATGTCGGCAAGCTGTTTGCCATTATCCTCGACAATCAGGTGATTTCGGCGCCGCAGATCCGCGAACCGATCCTTGGCGGCAACGGCCAAATCTCGGGCAATTTTACCGCCGAGAGCGCCAACGACCTCGCCGTGCTGTTGCGTGCCGGCGCGCTACCGGCGACGCTGACGGTGATCGAAGAGCGCACAGTTGGTCCTGGGCTCGGCGAAGATTCCATTCACGCCGGCAAGGTCGCCGGCGTGGTCGGGTCGATTCTCGTCGTCGCCTTCATGTTCGTCGCCTACGGCTTCCTCGGCTTCCTCGCCAACCTTGCGCTGGCGGTGCATGTGGCGATGATCATCGGGCTGCTGTCGCTTCTGGGCGCGACGCTGACCTTGCCGGGCATTGCCGGTATCGTGCTGACCATCGGCATGGCGGTCGATTCCAACGTTCTCATCTACGAGCGCATCCGCGAGGAGCGAAGAGCCGGCCGCTCGGTCATCCAGGCGATCGACACCGGTTTCACCAAGGCTCTGGCGACCATCGTCGATTCCAACGTCACAGCGCTGATCGCGACCGTGGTGCTGTTCTGGATCGGCACGGGGCCGGTGAAGGGTTTTGCCATATCCTTCGCCATCGGCATTCTGACTACCGTCTTCACCGCCTTCACCTTCACCCGGTTGCTGGTGTCGATCTGGCTTCGCCGGGCGCGGCCGAAGGAATTGCCGCGGGCGCCGGTGACCTTCATTCCGCCCGGTACGAGAATTCCGTTCATGGGCATCCGCCGCTGGACGTTCGCTCTGTCGAGCCTGCTATCGGTGCTGTCGGTCGTGCTGTTCATGACCGTCGACATCAATTACGGCATCGACTTCAAGGGCGGTTCGCTGATCGAGGTGCAGGCCAAGGATGGCACCGCCGATCTTGCCGATATCCGCGGCAGGCTGACGGAACTCAACATCGGCGAAGTGCAGGTCCAGCAATTCGGCGAGCCGAACGACGTTTTGATCCGCGTCGGCACACAGGATGGCGGCGAGAATGCCGAGCAGACCGTCATCGACAAGGTGCGCGGCGAGCTGCAGGACCAGTATGATTTCCGCCGCGTCGAAGTGGTGGGGCCGACGGTTTCTGGCGAGCTCGCCAAGCAAGGCACGATCGCTATGCTGGTCGCGCTGCTTGGCATCCTGGCCTATGTGTGGTTCCGCTTCGAATGGCAGTTCGCGGTCGGCGCCATCATCGCGACGGTGCACGACATCGTCATGACCATCGGCTTCTTCGTCATCACCGGGCTCGAATTCAACCAATCGTCGCTGGCGGCGATCCTGACCATCATCGGCTATTCGCTGAACGACACGATCGTCGTCTATGACCGTGTTCGCGAGGATCTCAGGAAATACAAGAAGATGCCGCTGCCGGAATTGTTGAACAACGCCATCAACGAGACGCTGTCGAGAACGACGCTGACCGCGGTGACGACGATCCTGGCGCTTCTGGCGCTGGTCCTGTTCGGCGGCGAGGTGATCCGTTCGTTCACGCTGGCGATGC